>QIHS01000101.1 GCA_003229095.1 Woeseia sp.
TCTCCTTGAGTATTGTCGCGATAGTCCTTGAATCGGTACCTCAGTACGAAGCGCGGTATGAAGCCGCGTTTTACTGGTTGGAAGTATTCACCGTGTACGTGTTCTCGGTTGAATACTTACTTCGAATCTGGTCCTCGGCAGAAGGCCAGTCCAAAGGCGAATCTTTTTATCGCAGTATCAAATCGCGACTTAGGTTTGCGTGCACACCACATGCTATTGTTGATCTGATCGCGATACTTCCGTTTTACCTGTTACTCTTTGGCCTGTTCGGAAATCTGGACCTGCGTTTTCTCCGTTCGATTCGCTTGCTCCGTATACTGAAACTGACACGATATTCTCCAGCGTTCGATATGCTCGCCACATGCTGTAAAGAAAATTCACGATCGCTTGGCGCAGCATTCTTTGTACTTTTGACCATCATGTTGCTGGCTGCCTCGGGAATGTACTTTTTCGAAAGACATGCACAACCGATTGCTTTTGGCAGCATCCCGGCCGCCATGTGGTGGGCCTTCGCGACACTGACGACGGTAGGTTACGGCGATGTAACTCCGATTACTGTCGGTGGCAAGGTCTTCGGCGCCATGATCACCGTAATCGGCATCGGCATGGTCGCACTGCCGACCGGCATCCTGGCATCCGGATACGCTCAGCAAGTCAGACTTCGGTCGAACCAGTACCAGGCAAAAGCTGACGAGGCGCTTGAGGATGGGATTCTCAGCAACAATGAAAAAAGCGGCCTTGAGACGTTGCGCAAGGACCTTGGCCTCGGCAAGGTTGCCGCCAGTCAGATCCTCGACACAAGAATGGTCAAGCTTGCTTTAAATCAAGGTCAGGAGTTGCACGTCTGCCCGCGGTGCGGCGGATCGATCAATTCGGAATAACGACATGCGGGCTAGGCACCCAGGCGGTGACGCCGAATCTTTTCAACCAGTGTCGTGCGACCCATACCCAGCGATTCAGCTGCCTTCTGTACGACACCACCGGATTGGTCCAACGCAGACTCGATCATTTCCTTCTCTATGCCAACGAGGTGTTTCTTAAGGTCCAGACTGCTCATCGGAAACACGCTGGAGTCCTGCAGATTATCAATCGTCAGGTGACTGCTGACGACGACCGGTTTCTCTTCTTCAGATCTTAAAGGCCATGGTAAATCCGAAGATTGGACCTCTCCGTTGGGCCTTATGACCGCGAGACGCTCAACAAGGTTGGACAATTCCCGGACGTTGCCTGGCCAATGATATTCGCACAATAGCGCTCTTGTTTCTTCAGCCAGTCGCAATCTGATTCGATGAGTGAGCCAAATTCGCGAAATCATCTCGTCCACCAAAGGCCCGATGTCATCCGGTCTCTCACGTAAAGGCGAAATCTCAATGGGGAATACGCTCAGGCGGTAAAACAGATCTTCGCGAAATCGTCCGTCCTTAATTCGAGCCTCCAGGTCACAATGCGTCGCCGCAATCACGCGAATATCGATTGGCCTGCTATTTGCCCCGCCTACCCGCTCGACGACACGCTCCTGTAACACCCGCAGGAGCTTGACCTATCTCATCGAGTAGCAAGGTACCACCTTCCGCTAGTTCGAATCGGCCTCGACGAGCTTTTACGGCGCCAGTGAATGCACCGCGTTCATGTCCGAACAGTTCACTTTCAATAAGATGATCCGGTATTGCCCCACAGTTGATCGCAATGAAAGGTCCGACCCGTCCGGACAATTCATGAATTCGGCGGGCTACTACCTCCTTTCCGGTTCCGGATTCACCCGAAATCAGCACGGTTGCCATCGATGGCGCGACGCGCTCGGATAACTCGCGTATGACCTGAGCATCGGCGCTATCGCCGATGAAGTGGCCGGCAACGGGCTCAGCCAACCGCTCCTGTCGACGCCTGCTATGCACCGCCGAGATTTCGTCCAGAATATCGCCAAGTTCGTTGAATTGAACCGGGTAACCCAGAGAATAAAACCGCGCCCAAGGATACTGCTGGTCAAGCATGTCTCTCACCATCGACAAGTACGATAGGAATATTGGGATCAAGTTTGCCGACGTTTTCTATCAGTGCCGCAATGTCCGTCTGCGGAATACATTCATTCAGGAACACGGCAGCCAATGGATTGTCACCAATTCTTGATTTCCAATTGCCGGGCGTTGCAATACAGACGGCTGGAGCGTCCAGGAATTCGATTAAATCCTTAAGGTCGTTCGCACGATCATACGAGCTGTCAACGACGACAATCAGCCGCTCATTCCCCGTCACAGAACCCACCCCGCTGACAACACATAACAGAGACGCGCCACTAACAGAGGCAATATCTGCGTTTTTCGGCCCATTATCCGCTGTCTCAGCAATCTCTCACCATTTCCTAGTTCAGCACATCAGCCTGATTGGAAGACTGAATCGGCGTCAATGTCCTCCACGCACTAACAATGCAACGTCCCAATATTTTGTAATAACTAACTTTTTTCCCGTACTCCTGCATTTTTCGTCGTGGCTCGCACACCGCATTCAAAATTGAAAACCGCACTTAGGCTACATTTATCAACTAATGTA
>QIHS01000473.1 GCA_003229095.1 Woeseia sp.
TCAGCTACAGCTTTGATGCACCGAGAAATGCGCTTGGCGACACCTTTGGCGGCAATGAACCGATTGACGACGATGATACGCAACTGCTGTACGTGCCGAGTGGTGCAAACGATCCTGTTGTCATATATGCAGCGGGCTTCGACGTTGCTGCCTTCAACTCGCTCATTGATAGTGATTCATGTTTGAGCAGGTTCCGCGGCCAAATAGCGCGAAAAAATGCTTGTACCAGTCGGGACACAACCCGTGTTGACTTGCGGCTGACGCAAGCAGTCAGGTTGAACAGCGTACCTTTCTTGGGCGAGTCGAGCTTCACGCTCTTTCTCGACATCGAAAATCTGGGTAACTTGATCAATGATGATTGGGGTCGGGTCGAGCAAATCGGCTTCCCCTTCACCAACCAGCTGGTAACACTGGATCAGGATCTGGGGCCGAACGGCGAGCTGATTTTCAATAGCTTCCGCGACGAAAACCCTACCGTTATCAGCCTTCCGTCGTTGTGGAGAATCCAGTTGGGCGCCAGCTTTAGTTTTTAAGCTTTAGCATTTGTAACATCGGCCAGGAGGCAGGGTTGCACTCCTGGGTATTCGGGCTCTGACCCCGTTTTCTATGGCTGACCAGGGGTCAGAGCTCAGGCTCTGACCCCTTTTTTCATCACCGATCATGGTCGTGCTGCCCTCATTGCAGCGACGGCATTGGTGCATGGCAATGGTGGCTCTCAATGTAGAAGACTTTAAGCCAACCAAAGTCGCGCTCATCAACCCCTGGGAATTCGGGCTCTGACCCCGTTTTTAAAACAAACGTTCTGCTTCTCACCGAGCAACACGAATCGTGTATTGACGGGTGAAAGTGGCTCACCGACTTTCTCACCTGCGGCCTGCGCACGAATAACGGCATCGAGTACCAGGAATTTGAGTTCAGAGCCCGGCCGGGATACGTCCCGTGCTTTTGAGAAATCGTAGCCATCGCCGCCACGGTAAATATAGTCCGGGGCTACAATCGAATAGGCCTTGTCTGCCTCAATTTCCTGCCACTGGCCGTTGTCCATCGGCACTTGCATTTGTACGATGCGCTCGCCATCCGGGCGACTGCGATCGACGCACACCCTGAAGCCAGAAATTTGCGGGAAATAGCCCTTGCTCGGGCCCAGGCCCCTATATCCCGCTTCCAATAACTTGCGGAAATCCATTCCGTCCATCGTCATATGACGCAGATATGAAGAGAAGCCGAACGTTCTGCCGATATCCTCGAAGGTAATATCCTCGGCAATGAAATCGTCGATTCTCAGCGTGCCGCTGTTGACGAAAGCGAGATCGGAGCGCGGGCTACGAAATGCCATGCGCATCTGATCGGCAATGAACATGCCCCAATTGCTGTCGCCATTGCGGACTGTAACCTCGCGGCCATCGAGTGGTACTGCGGCAAATCCTATTTGGCTTTCCAGGAATGGAATTTTGTCCAGAAGCCGTAAACGCCATTTGTCTGCAATTCGCTGGTAGTCATCATCAAGTGAAATCGATTCGTCCACGGTGATTTCTTTTGCTCACGAAGCGCACATCTACCTGCCAGATTGATCTGGCGTTTGAGGCACCTTTGAAAATAGCGGCGTTTTGGCCGCTACTCGCAACGTATTCGGGTTCGTGCTCGTGGCCACCGGCAATAAACGAGAATTTCGGGTGACGCGCTTTGAGTTTTGCAACTTCAATGTCATCTGCGAGATGAAGATGTGTCAGCCCGATAATCAGGTCGACACCATCTGTCTCAAATTGCCGAATCGCGCGTTCAGCGTGTTCGACATAGCCGCTCACGAACGGCGTATAGTCGCGTTCATTGCCACCGTGATCAGGATGCAGGGTTAGCGCAAATATGCCGATCTTTCTCTCGCCCCACATGAACGTGAACCCACTCATCAGGCGCTGATCGACGTCTTCATCGCCAGTGGCGAGACGAATATTTTCGCCCAGCCAGTCAAAACGAGATTCACGAATTCGCTTGTTCACATCGGCAGGTGTTCGTGGATCGAATTCATGATTGCCTGGTACGACATACATCGGCGCAAGATCGTCCAGGAAGTTCATCGCTTCGACCATCTGTTCACCTTCCCACAGCTGACTTTCGAGAGAGGGGTACAGGAAGTCGCCTCCGTGGAGAATGCGTACCTCGTTGCCAGC
>QIHS01000553.1 GCA_003229095.1 Woeseia sp.
CGAGCGGTCAATTGTGTGTCAGTACCAGCAACAGAAACTTCGAAGGACGCCAGGGCATGGGCGCGCGCACCATACTGGCAAGCCCGATGACCGCGGCGGCCTCGGCCATTGAGGGCCGCGTCGCGGATCCGCGGCGCTATTTGTAAATAGGACCCTGGTAAATAAGATCATGCAGCCGATCCATCACATCAAATCACGAATCGCCGTATTACCGATCGCGGACATTGATACCGACCAGATTATTCCTGCTCGATTTCTCACCACGACCACACGTGACGGTCTCGGCCGCAATCTTTTTCATGATTGGCGGTTTGACCCTCAGGGTAATAAGAACGCCGACTTTCTGCTGAATAAGACAGAAACTCAGGGCTGCGAAATTTTGGTGGCAGAGCACAATTTCGGTTGTGGCTCGTCACGCGAACATGCGCCGTGGGCGTTGCTCGACTACGGCTTTCGCGCCGTGATCAGCACCGCTATTGCTGATATTTTTAGCAGCAATTCACTCAAGAATGGCTTGTTGCCGATCGTCGTTGACGATGCCACCCTCCACTGGCTGATCAAAAATCCCGGCTGCGAGGTGTCGGTTAACGTCAAACAATCGATGCTATTCCTGCCAGATGGCAAGTCCGTACAATTCCCCATCGATGAGTTTTCCCGCTATTGCCTGCTGGAAGGTGTCGACCAATTGGGCTATCTGCTGCGCCATAGTGACGAGATTCGACAATTTGAGGAAGCGCGCGCTTGGAAGCCCTGATTACGACGCTGCCGGGCGATGGTATTGGCCCGGAGGTTACTGCTGCCGGCGTCAGTGCACTGACACAAATCGGCGCGACCTACGGTCATAAATTCAAGTTCTCCGAACACCTGATTGGCGGTGCCGCCATCGATGCCACAGGGGCTCCGTTTCCGCCCGACACCGAATCGAGCTGCGCTGATAGTGACGCAGTCATCCTGGGTGCTGTCGGAGGACCGAAATGGTCTGATCCCAACGCCAGTATTCGTCCTGAACAGGGGCTTCTGTCGCTGCGTGCGGCGCTCGGCGTATTCGCAAATCTCCGTCCGGTCCGAATAATCGATGATCTGGTCGATGCCTCACCCATCAAAGCTGATCGATTGCAGGGGGTGGACATCATGGTGGTAAGAGAGCTGACTGGCGGCATCTACTTCGGTGACAAAACGCGTACAGCTGACTCCGCTACGGACGTCTGCAAGTATCAAAAATTCGAGGTCGAACGCATCGTGCGTGTTGCAGCGTCACTGGCCAGCCAACGTGATGGCAGGCTTTGCTCAGTCGACAAAGCGAATGTTTTGGAAACGTCACGGCTGTGGCGCGAGGTAACAACCGATACGGTCGCTGATGAATTCCCTGATCTCAACCTGGAACACATGCTGGTCGATGCTGCTGCAATGCACCTGATCAATCGGCCGGCATCATTCGACGTCATCGTCACCGAAAATATGTTCGGCGATATTTTGACCGATGAAGCATCAATGCTTGCGGGTTCCCTAGGCATGCTGCCGTCTGCGTCGCTTGGTGACTCTATGAGCCCATACATGGATCCGCACCGGATATTGCCGGCAAAGGGATTGCGAATCCCTGCGGCATGATCGCGAGTGTCGCAATGTTGTTGCGGCACAGTTTAGGTCTCGAGGACGAAGCCCTCGCACTTGAGCAGGCCATCTGCAGTGCCATTGCAGATGGCGTGCGCACAGCGGACATCGCCGGAGACCGCCAATCAATCGCATCCAGCACGGACATGACCAACGCAATCATTCAGCATCTGCGCTAGCAATTCGCCACCGGCTCAATATCACTCAAGCCGTCCTGGCAGCCGCGAGTTCCGGAAAATCGCCGCAGCGTTCAGCAGCACTTAATGCCTGTAACACATCCACCACCAGGTCCTCGCTGCATTCGATGCCGACGGACAATCGAATGAGGTTTTGCCGTATGCCCGATTTCGCCAAAACAGCCGCGCTCACCGGTGCATGGGTCATTGACGTTGGATGACATACCAGGCTTTCAACGCCGCCCAGTGATTCCGCTAACGAGAAATACCTGAGACTTTCCACAAATGTCTTCACCGCGACTGGACCACCACTGATTTCAAAACTGACCATGCCACCAAAGCCGCTCTGCTGTTGACTTGCGATGTTGTGTCCGGGGTGGCTGCGCAATCCTGGGTAGTAGACCCTGTTGACAAAACTGTGTCCCTGCAACAACTCTTCGTGTTGCTGCATACGTGCATACAGGGTGCGAATGCCACGTAAAGTCAGGTAGGCGTCGAATGGTGCACCGGTAATGCCGAGGCAGTTCGCCCACCAATCCAGCTTTTCTGCCAGTTCCGGACAGTTGGCAATTACCGCGCCGCCCACCACATCGCTATGGCCATTCAAATATTTTGTCGTGGAGTGGATGACAATGTCAGCGCCCAGCGCGATAGGCTGTTGTAACGCAGGCGACAGGA
>QIHS01000074.1 GCA_003229095.1 Woeseia sp.
CGAGCGGTCAATTGTGTGTCAGTACCAGCAACAGAAACTTCGAAGGACGCCAGGGCATGGGCGCGCGCACCATACTGGCAAGCCCGATGACTGCGGCGGCCTCAGCCATTGAGGGCAGCGTCGCGGATCCACGGCGCTATTTGTAAATAGGACCCTGGTAAATAAGATCATGCAGCCGATCCATCACATCAAATCACGAATCGCCGTACTACCGGTCGCGGACATTGATACCGACCAGATCATTCCCGCTCGATTCCTCACTACAACCACGCGTGACGGTCTCGGCCGCAATCTTTTTCATGATTGGCGGTTTGACTCGCAAGGTAATAGAAACGCCGACTTTCTGTTGAATAAGGCAGAAACAGAGGGCTGCGAATTTTTGGTGACAGAGCACAATTTCGGTTGCGGCTCGTCACGCGAGCATGCGCCATGGGCGTTGCTCGACTACGGCTTTCGCGCCGTGATCAGCACCGCTATTGCTGATATTTTTCGCAGCAATTCACTCAAGAATGGCTTGTTGCCGATCATCGTTGACGATGCCACTCTGCACTGGCTGATCGACAATCCAGGCTGCGAAGTTTCGGTTGACGTCAAACAATCGATGCTATTCCTGCCAGATGGCCAGTCCATGCAATTCCCCATCGATGAATTTTCCCGCTATTGCCTGCTGGAAGGTGTCGACCAGCTGGGCTTTCTGTTGAGCCATGGTGACGAGATTCGACAATTTGAGGAAGCGCGCTCTTGGAAGCCCTGATTACGACATTGCCTGGCGATGGTATTGGTCCAGAGGTTACTGCCGCCGGCGTCAGTGCGCTGGCACAAATTGGCGCGACCTACGGTCATAAATTCAAGTTCTCCGAACACCTGATAGGTGGTGCAGCAATCGATCGCACAGGGAATCCGTTCCCGCCCGACACCGAATCGAGCTGTGCTGATAGTGATGCCGTCATCCTGGGTGCCGTTGGAGGACCAAAATGGTCTGACCCCAACGCAAGTATTCGTCCTGAACAAGGACTTCTGTCGCTGCGCGCAGCACTCGGCGTATTCGCAAATCTCCGCCCGGTCCGCATCATCGATGATCTCGTCGATGCCTCACCCATCAAAGCTGATCGATTGCAGGGCGTGGACATCATGGTGGTAAGAGAGCTGACTGGCGGCATCTACTTCGGTGAAAAAACGCGTACAGCTGACTCCGCTACTGACGTCTGCAAGTATCAAAAATTCGAGGTCGAACGCATCGTGCGCGTTGCTGCGTCACTGGCAAGCCAACGTGACAGCAGGCTTTGCTCAGTCGACAAAGCGAACGTATTGGAAACGTCACGGCTTTGGCGCGAGGTAACTTCGAATACGGTCGCTGAAGAATTCCCTGAACTCAACCTGGAACACATGCTGGTCGATGCTGCTGCTATGCACCTGATCAATCGGCCGTCATCATTCGATGTCATCGTTACCGAAAATATGTTCGGCGATATTTTGACCGATGAAGCATCAATGCTTGCGGGTTCCCTAGGCATGCTGCCGTCTGCGTCGCTTGGTGACT
>QIHS01000021.1 GCA_003229095.1 Woeseia sp.
CGAAATAATTGCAACGTCCACCAAATAACAATCGTTTGTCCGCACTAAGTCTGAAATATTCAAGTAAAAAATTGGGATCGCAGACGGCAAGATCGTGCGGGTTGATAGTATCGAGTTGCTCGTCCGACAGAGGTTCGGTTGCGATGATGTAACTTCGCACCGGGAAAAACCGGCTGCGCAGTGAATTGTTCAGCGTTTGATAAGCATTGCCGGCGATGACAACGAAGTCGGCAGTGACCGACCCTTCCGCTGTGGAAACCCGAACTGCGCTGCCGTGATCCAGACGCATCGCCGCTGATTGTTCATAGAATTGCACGCCACGCGAGGCGGCGGCCTGCGCCTCCCCGATGCAAAGGTTGAGTGGATGCAAATGCCCGTTGCCCATGATCTGCAACGCACCTATGTAAGCATCGCTGCCAACGGTATCTCGGGTTTCGCTTTTGGACAAAAGTCGGTGTTCGAAGGGAACGTCGCGTCGCTGCAATTCTGCCTCAGCAGTCTCGAGGTCGCGAAGATGGCGCTGCTTGATGGCGACGTCGATATAACCGTACTTCAGGTCACAATCGATATCGTAGCGATCTACACGATCGCGAATGATCTCATTGCCACGCCAGTGCATATCCCAAATAAGATCGCTGTTGCCGGGGTTGTCGCTAACGAGCTTGTCTTCACCACTGATGCCGGCAATCATTTGCCCGCCATTTCGCCCCGATGCGCCCCAGCCGACCTTGTTGGCCTCAAGCACACAAACTGCGTAGTTACGCTCGGCTAACGACAAAGCGGTCGCAACGCCGGTGAATCCGGCGCCAATGACGCACACGTCCGCGCGAACACCACCTTTCAGGCGTGGAAAGCCAACCGACTCGTTCGCTGAAGCGGCGTAGTAAGAGCTTGTGTGGTCTTGTGCGAACTGCATGGCAATATTTTTATCGGCGCTCAGTAGTGCTCAATTATGCGGCATTTGTGATGCTGGAAAAACTCTTTTGCCCGCGCCCCAAGAGGGCCATAATCGGACCTCACTGAGAAAACCGCTGCCAGTATTCCACAATATGAACTACAAAATCCGCAACCGTGTTTTCATCGTCGTCCTCACCTTTTTTCTTGGTGCCTGTAGCAAATTCGGCACGCCGGAAAACGCGCCGGGTGCCAACCTGGTCTTCACCAATGGCCGCATCTATACGGTAGACACCGATCGCTCCTGGGCACAAGCCGTCGCGATCTCGGACGGGCGCATCAGCTTTGTAGGCTCCTCTGCCGACGCAGAGCAATACATCGGCCCAAACTCGACCGTCGTAGACCTGAAGCAGCGAATGATGCTGCCTGCATTTCAGGACAGCCACATTCATCCGATATACGCGGGTCTGGAAGCGTCTGCTTGCGATCTGAATGGACAGGATGGGCTGGCCGGGTACCGATCCGTTATTGCCGAATATGCAGCTGCGAACCCGGATGTGCCCTGGATTCTTGGCGGTGGCTGGTCGATGTCGGTTTTTGGGCCCGGTGGCTCGCCCAGCCGCAGCATGCTGGTCTCGGACAGGCCGGTTTTCCTGACATCCGCCGATGGACATACTGGCTGGGCGAACAGCCGAGCATTGGAGATCGCGGGTATTTCCAAAGACACGCCTGATCCGGTCGATGGCATTATTGACAGGGATCCGCTCACAGGTGAGCCCATTGGCAGCTTGCAAGAGGGTGCCATGAGCCTGGTGCAACACATTCCTCCCGTAACACCGGCCTCACTTCAACAGGGGCTGCAATACGCGCAAGACCTGCTGCACGGTTACGGCGTGACGTCGGTGCAGGATGCCATCGTCAATCGCGCGGAGCTCGAAACTTATGCGGCGGCCGAAACGATGGACCAGCTCAGGTTGCGTGTGGTCGCATCACTTTGGTGGGACCGGATGCAGGGAGACGAACAAATCGATGATCTGCTGGCGCTGCGGGAAGAATTCAGCAAGAACCGACTGCTGCGGCCGACGACGGTCAAGATCATGGAAGACGGCGTCATGGAGAACTATACGGCCGCGATGCTGGATCCTTACCTGATTCCCAG
>QIHS01000334.1 GCA_003229095.1 Woeseia sp.
TCTAAATTGCGACTGCTCGCTGCGGGTAATAACTCGGTGCAGGTCTTGCAGCAAAAACTGAAACTGGCTGCCAGGGCGCTTAACTCCGTTAGTCCCCTCGCGACCCTCGAGCGTGGTTATTCGATCGTCAGCGATGCACAGTCCGGTCGAATCCTGACTGACGCATCCGCTATCGAAGTGGGTACACCCATTCAGGCCAGGCTGCTTGATGGCACACTGGTAGCGACTGTAACGGGCATTGAGAAAGGGGAAAAATATGCTGACAAAGTTTAGCGTTACCGTCGCGCTGTTGTTGACCTGCGCCGTTGCTGCCGCGCTGCCGCAACACTCGCCATGGCCGGGCGGCATCGCGGTTGTCGAGATCGACAGCGAATTTCACCCGATCGTCTACGCGAACGAAAAACCCTCGCTTGTCGTTCGCAGCAACAACAAATGGACGGCGATCATCGGCATCCCGCTGGGCCAGGACGACACTGAACCACTAATCGCGACAATAACGAGACCGGGTGAGGGTGCGGAGCAGATCGCTATCGATCTTCACGCCGCCGACTATCGCGTGCAGAGGCTAAACGTCGATCGCAAATACGTCGAACCGGATCCGGCATCGCTCCAGCGAATTTTCGGAGAAAGAAAAATCATCGACAGCGCATTGGGCAACTGGCGCTCACAAGAAATGACAGCAGTCAATCTGCAAGCGCCAGTGCCGGGCAAACGAAGCACGAGTTTTGGCTCACGCAGAATCTTCAACGATCAGCCGCGTTCTCCACACAAAGGCATGGACATAACCGCCATCACCGGCACGCCAATTCTCGCCCCCCGCGGGGGGATTGTGTCAGCGACGGGTGATTATTACTTCAATGGCAATACCGTCATCCTGGATCACGGACAGGGCTTCATCAGTTTGTATTGCCATTTGAGCGAAATCGATGTCGTTGAAGGGCAAGAAGTGCTGTCAGGGGAAATCCTTGGAAAAGTAGGTGCAACGGGCCGAGTGACCGGTGCACATCTGCATTTTGCGACTTATCTCAATACAACGGCTGTCGATCCTGCGCTGTTAATTGATACAGATCGGTGACCTGTATTTTTCTCGCGGCAACTGCAGACGAATTCTTGCCGTTGCTGGCCCTGCGGGAACAATTGTTCAGGATCTCTGCAAAGTCTCGAAAAAACGGCTGATCACCGGGCGAAAAGCATCCATCTCCGCCAGAAACGAATCGTGTCCCTTGATGCAATCGAGTTCGACGAACTCAACATCTGCCACCTCAGCTGAAAAACCCTCCGCAAGCTCGGCTTGCTGGCGCAATGGAAACAACAGGTCGGTAGTGACACCAATAACCAGCACACGCTTGACGGCGAGTTTAGCGAAACCTGCCGCAAGCGAGCCGCCATGCTCCGCGAGATCGAATAAATCCGATGCGCGCGACAAATACAGGTAACAGTTCGCATCGAACTGACCAGTGAAACGATTCGCCTGGTGTTCAAGATACCCCTCTACTGCGAAATCGCCGTAGAACTGCTGGTGCGAAATGCGTTCACGACCAAATCGTTGTTCCCATTCCTTCGGTGAGCGATAGGTCATCATGCCGAGCTTCCTGGCAAGCCGTTGTCCCTGCACCGGCGGGTCCGCAGGATCGTAGTCACCCCCTGCCCACTTCGGATCCTTGACGATCATCTCTCGCTGCAATGAACGAATCGCGATTGAAAATGGCAATGCTCGAGCCGCCGAAGAAAAGTTCCGGGTGCCTGACGCAAAATGCGAGTGCAGTCATGCCACCCATCGAACAGCCAACAGTCGTGTGAATTTTCTGGATGCCGAGATGTTTGACGACTTTGAAACCGCCCTCCGCCACATCTTCGAGCGTCAGGGTCGGAAAACTCAGCCGATAGGGTTTGCTGCTTTCGGGATCCACAGACGCCGGACCGGTGGAGCCGAAACAGCTGCCCAGTGAATTGATGCAAATGACGAAGTAGCGATCCGTGTCCAGCGGCAGGCCGGAGCCAATCATGTCTTCCCACCAACCTGCCGTCGGATTCTCAGGTGATGAGGTCGCGTGTGCCGAGGGCGATAAGCCTGAGAAAATTATGATGGCGTTGTCTCGCTCGCCGTTCAATTCACCCCAGGTTTCATAGGCAATGGTCGGTGATTGAAGAATACCACCAC
>QIHS01000180.1 GCA_003229095.1 Woeseia sp.
GGTTGAACAGGCCAGCCGTGTTCGTTTATGGCGGTACGATAAAACCGGGTAAAAATCGTCGTGACGTGGTGTCCGTTTTTGAGGCTGTCGGTGCGCATGCTGGCGGCAAGATTGGGGATGCTGAGTTGCTCGACATCGAAAAGACGGCGATTCCCGGGCCGGGGGCCTGCGGCGGCATGTATACGGCCAACACGATGGCGTCCGCTATCGAAGCCCTCGGCATGAGCCTCGCGAACAGTTCGGCGCAGGAAGCCGTGTCCAGGGACAAAACAGATGACTGCCTGCGTGCAGGAGCGGCGGTTCTGAATCTCGTTAAGCAAGACATCAAACCGCGCGACATCATGACCCTGAAAGCATTTGAGAATGCGATTACAGTTGTCTTTGCCCTTGGCGGTTCGACCAACGCTGTCATGCACCTGATTGCGATGGCGAGTGAGGCAGAAGTTGAGCTTGGAATAGATGATTTCACTCGCATTGGTGCAAATGCGCCATTGTTGGCCAACGTCAGGCCAAGCGGCAAATATCTCATGTCAGAATTAATTGCCATTGGCGGAATTCAGCCTTTGATGAAGCGATTGCTCGATCATGGACTGTTGCATGGGGATTGCCTGACTGTGACCGGACGTACCCTCGCGGAGAATCTTGCGGACGTAGAAGACTATCCGGAAGGACAGGATATTATTCGTGATCTCGATGACCCGATCAAAGCGGATGGTCACCTTGTCATCATGTATGGAAACCTCGCGACTGAAGGCGCGGTTGCCAAGATTACCGGCAAGGAGGGCCTGCGTTTCGAGGGCAGGGCAAAGGTGTTTCACGCTGAAGAAGAGGCGTTGCAGGCTATTCTTGATGGCAAAATTGAAGCCGGGGATGTCATCGTTGTGCGCTACGAGGGGCCCAAGGGCGGCCCTGGCATGCGCGAAATGTTGAGTCCGACGGCCGCCATTGTAGGCAAAGGTCTTGGCGATCAGGTAGCGCTGATCACGGATGGCAGATTCTCCGGTGGCAGCCACGGGTTTGTTGTCGGTCATGTGTCGCCCGAGGCAGCGGTCGGCGGCGCAATCGCACTGATCGAAGACGGAGACCGTATTATCATTGACGCGGAGAAACGGCGAGTTGATCTCGATATCCCGGAGCAGGAGATGTCCCGCCGACGGGCGAGTTGGGTCAGACCCGCATCCAGTGTGAGCAGGGGGATTCTGGCAAAATACCGTTTCGAAGTGCAATCAGCCTCGCTGGGCGCGGTTACCGTGGCGCCGCCATGGGACAATTAGGCGCTTGTCAAGCTTGACCTTGCCCGCCGGGTTCGATTTACTGCGTCGACGAATTGAATATCCACCCACGTATTGTGCCGTGGTATCGGTGTTACCGATGCCCGATAATTATAAAAACCAATGGCGCGCCAGAGGTGCGTGGGTGAGAGCGACGGGGAAACAGGTCGGCATAAAAGAACCTGGTAGCTGTCATAGAACCCGCAGGGATCTCCGTGCGGGTTTTTTTTATATTTTGTACATGACGGCCATGAATCGCTTCTCCAAAAGCCTGCTGGACCGATCATCGCAGGCGCGGGCAGTGCCGCTGCCAATGTTTCAGCTGTGAACATGCAGGCTGACTCAGAAAAAATCTGGTGGCTCAGGAAGCGCGAAGAGTTGCTGTCAATCGCGACTGAGCATCTGAATGCCTACGTTTACGATCTTGAGAGTATTGCTTCTGCGGCTCGTCGGGTCCTGACAATGGAATCCATCGGCAATGTGTACTACGCAGTCAAGGCAAATTTTAATGCCGACGTCCTGCAGACATTGGCAAGTACAGGCGTCAATTTCGACTGTGTGTCGCCGGGTGAAGTGAGAAGACTGCAGGAGGTGCTTCCTGATCGAGGTGACGGTCGGATTCTGTTTACGCCGAATTTTGCGCCGCGTGATGAGTACGAGTGGGGCATAAAAGAGGGTTTGTGCGTCACACTCGATAACCTCTATCCGCTAAAAGCATGGCCGGAACTGTTTGCAGGGCAGCGCTTGTTCATTCGTATCGATCCCAACCACGGTGGCGGTCATCACGAACATGTCGTCACAGTTGGATCGGGTTCAAAATTTGGCGTGTCGCTGGCAGAGCTGGACGAACTGGAGCAGTTGGTGAGTGCAACGGGTGCGGTTGTCACTGGCATCCATGCGCATAGTGGCTCTGGAATTCTTGAGCCCGAGAATTGGCGCACCGTTGCAGATACGCTGGTTGAGGCCGCGCGCCGTTTTCCTCACGTTACCGTACTGGACCTTGGCGGTGGCTTCGGTGTGCCGGACAAAATCTCCGATCCTGAATTTGATCTCGCGGCGCTCGATACACGATTGCTGGAATTTCGACAGAAGCATCCGGAATATGCGTTATGGCTTGAACCAGGGCGATACCTGGTATCGGCAGCCGGTGTACTGCTTACGCACGTAACACAAACCAAGGGCAAAGAAGACATGCG
>QIHS01000250.1 GCA_003229095.1 Woeseia sp.
GCGCCAGTATCAGGAATCGCAGCGATACCACCGGAGGCGATCGTCGCATCCGATTGTCGGGTCGTTACATCGAGCGAAAGGTCCAGCCGCTCTGAAAGTGGTAGCGACAAACCCACTGATGCCGTGGTTGACTGCGAGGTACGATTACGTGCGAGTGTGCGTATCTGGCCCTCTGTATACGTCTCAAGCAACGCCTCTATGGTGCGCGTCGTCTGTCCCGCGAGCGCATTGCGGGTCGTCAGGTAGGGTTGTGCCCCAAACCGCACCGATGCGTTGATACGCCAGTCGTTCTTCAGCAGCCAGACACCGTTCAACAGCGCGGTATTCAACACGTTGTACGAGGCGTCATAGTCCACCAACCCGACCAGGTTCAGAGGGCCTTCCCTGTAACGGATTTCGCCGCCAATGGCAGCACGGTCCAACAATCCATCGACGGTTTGCTGGTGTGTATAAGCGTTGATGCTGATCTTGTCCCAAAGCTCGTCGATCTGCGCACTTGCAGCATAGAAGAATCGATCCGCATCACCGATGAATCTTGGCGAATCAACTGGAATGCCCGCGCTAACGCTGAAATGTATATCCGGTTTCCATTGATAGCCTAATGCCACTCCATCGAAGCGCCCGAGTACCCCGTCACTGCGACGCGTCTGCCGGCCAATTGTGCTTTGCAGGCCCGTTTGGTGATCTGCTACGTCAACATAAGCGTACGACACCCACCCGTTATCGCCCGCAGTATCGAATTCCACCAGGTTGAACTGGTAGCCACCATTCATCCGGGCCAGGATGTCGAACCGACTGCCACGCCTGCTGGCAGTGAAATCGCCCAGTGCGAGGACGCCACTGCCGCTGACAAGGCGATTGCCATCGTGAACCAGTTGCTCCTCGTTGCGCCAGTAGTGCTGTGAGATGCCCCCATACAACTGCCAGCCGTCAGATTGCGATGCAGAAATCGGCTGTGCGTTGTCCGTCGAGTGCAAAGTCGCTGTCAACAACGATTCGAGACGAGTTTCGACACGGTCGGCACCCTCTCCATCCGGAAACTCGTGCAGATAGGCCTGGTACTCGGCAATTGCACTGGCGCGTTGACCGCTTCGTTCATGCGCTATGCCAATATACTCACGTGCTGTTCCTCGATATTCGTGATCGGGATATTCGAGGACCTGTGTGTAGTTGCTTATTGCATCGCCGTATCGACGGTCGAGCAATGCCTGGCGTCCACTATTCATTTGTGCACTCAACTCACCCACGCGATCGGCGCCGGAGCGGGTAATACGTACTGCCGGGACCCGGCCGTCTTTTGCGGCGCGCAACTCCCCCTGACCCAGTGCTTTGCTTGCCTCATGTGGACTAATGTAACGAACCCAGGAGTCCGGGAAACTCGTGCGTAGTTCATCCAGCACTAGTTCAGCGGTCGGTTCGCTGTCGAAAAAGCCGACCTGAAGTCCGTGCCAGGTTTTGCCGTTCAGCCTGAAATCAGTGGCATAGACGAAGTGCAGCAGTTCGGCAGCGGCGGCATCGATACTTTCGAACACACCGAGTTGTACGACAAATTCACCGGTCTGCGATGGTGCGACTTGCTGGCGCGAAGGTATCTGCCGAGATCGCGCCGCGGGCCGTGACGTTGGTTCACGGACGAAAGCCGGTGGCTCACGCGGAACTTCCGGCTCAATGTGTAGTGGTGGCGGTACGTTAGCAGGCAGTGAACGGGAGTCTATTTTGGTATCGACGAATACCTCAATCCAGCCGACCGAATGTTGGCGTACCTCGAACTGACTGGGCTTGCTGAAGTGCAAAGTTATATAGCTGTCACCGGTACCGAGAGCATCGAAAACGACTTCGGTGATATTGCCGAGTCGGCCGCCACTTGGCCTGTAGGCTTCCGACGTGACATCCTGCAAGAGCATTGCACATTCACCGTCAGTGCGTACCCGAATACGAAGTTCCAGACCCGCACCCACCGGCAAATGATCGATGTAGCGCATTTTGCAGGCTGGCCAGATCTGCGCTGTCGCAACCCCGTTCGTTTTTGACATCAGGATATTATCAATTGCGACGTTCGGCCCGGCCCACACAGCCTGACTCAGCAGTGTGCAGTAAAATAGCGATACAAGTCGACGGATGCTCACTGCCACGCCGTCGTGTTGTGGCAGCTATCGCACTCTGCCGTGGTGGGAATATGGCTCGCACCCTGGCCGGTGGCGAGCACTCCGTTGTGACAACTGGAACAAACACCCAGTGCCTGAAGATGCTCAAAATTCACGACCAGGCTGAACGTGTTGGTACGATGGCAATCTTCGCAGATATTTGTGGTCTGAAGATGCCCCGCCGGTTTTCCGGTCGCAGTGATGCCGTCGTGACAACTGACGCAATTTGCAACGATTCCGCTGTGATCGAAAGTTCTGACTGGCGAAAAGGCGACCGTCAGGTGACAGCTATCGCACTGATCGCTGGCCGGCGGATGGTCGACGGGCTTGCCTGGCGCAAGCTGGTTATCGTGGCAACTGACGCAATCGCCAACGGTCTCAATGTGATCCATTCTCCGCAGCGGCAAAAAACTGTGTGTTGCATGACATGACTCGCATTGCTGAGTGGTCAGTATATGGCGCGCCGGTTTCGCCGTCGCTACGACGGTGCTGCCGTCTTCGTGGCAGTCCGCACAACGCCGTAACGTCCCTTCGAATATGCCGCGGCTATGGCAGGCACCGCAATGGGTAACAAGATGTGCACCGTCAAGGCGAAAGCTGGTGGAGTCGTGGTCAAAGTCCGAGCGGATCGCTGTCTGCGCCTGTACAGCGTGCGCAAAACCGATCAGCAGAACCAGCACCGGAAACAACAGCGCCTTTGCAATATTTAGCTTTGCCAACGTCATAAGGTTACCGTTTCCAGGAGTGTGCGGTCAGGTAAGGGTGCGAGCGCATTCATGAATAGTCCGGCTAGAGTTGTTCGATGTCCGAGAAAGTTGTCGTGTTGTGACACGCCGCACAATTCGATCCGAACTGCCCGGAGTGGACGTCATCCGTTCTGTGGCAACCACCACATGTCGATGGAACCTCTGAAAGACTGGCGGTCGCGTCGCGATGACAACCGCTGCATTGGACGACTGCGTGTGCGCCGTTCAGCGGAAAGTCGGTGTCCGCGCCGTGATCGAATGTTACGTTCTGCCACGCATTGCCGGTGTGGCACGTGCTGCAGTCATCAGCGAGTGTTCCA
>QIHS01000403.1 GCA_003229095.1 Woeseia sp.
GGTTCGACATGTGACGGACAAGCCGATCAAATACGCCTTTATCAGCCACAATCACTGGGATCATGCCAGTGGCGGTAAGGTCTTTAGTGATGCTGGCGCCAAGACGGTGATGCACCAGTTGGCGGCTGATTGGGTGGATGCCAATCCTGGTCGTGATGCTGCCCTGCCCGATATGACATGGTCCGGAAAACGCAAAGACATTGACATGGGCGACTTCACGGTTGAAATGCGCTATCTCGGCCTCAACCATGGAATGGGCCTGACGATATTCACCATCCCCGAACGCCGCGCCGCCTACATCGGCGATCTGGTCACGCCGAACCGGGTCATGTTCGCCGTGGTTCCCGATTTCAACATCGGTGAATGGGAACGAAGCCTTGGTGAAATTCTCGAATTGGATTTCGACATAGCCGTGTGCTCGCACAGTGGGCTTGCGCCGCAAGAGGCGTTGAACGGGTGCACTCGAACCGATGTCGAGCAAGAACGCCAATACATCCGCGATCTGCGCAATGCGATACTCGCCGAGTTTAAGAAGGGCACAGATTTTATGGCGATTCCCAAAGCCATCAAACTGCCTCAATATGAACAATGGGTGGGCTATGACGAGTGGCTGGAGATGAACACGCTCCGTCTGATGACCGATCTTGCGATGGGCCCTTTTCCGTGGATGCCGGACGCAAAATAGTTGTTTGATTTCATTGGGCACTGAAGACCATGGCGGCTGCGAAGAAAGAACAAATTCGAGCCCTGTTGAAGAGCATCGAGACCGGCGACCCCAAACCGGTCGCCGTGGTCAATGAAGCGAAGTACATTCAGCACAATCCGCAGACCCATGAGGGCAGCGAGGGTTTAGCTTCCCTCTTTAAACGACTGTCCAAAACCGAGCCTCGGGTAAACATGGTTCGGGCTTTCGAGGACGGCGAGTTCGTGTTCGCCCATATGGAGTACGACTTTTCGAGCCGGAAAATCTGCTTCGAAGTCTTCCGGTTCGAGGATGGTCAGGCGGTTGAGCACTGGGACAACATTCAGGAAAGGCTGGGGCCTAACCAATCTGGTCGCAGCATGGTGGACGGGTCGACCGATGCCACCGATCACGATCTGACAGAAAACAACCGCGCCCTAATTCGATCCTTCGTTGAAGCCGTATTTGTCGATGGCCAGCTTGACCGCCTGACGGAATTCGTCGACGAGGAGGCCTACACTGAGCACAATCCGCATCTGGGTGATGGCGTGATTGTACTCCAATCCGCCTTAGAAGCCGAACACAACGGCCGCAGACGCATTGATTATCATCGCGTTCATCGTGTCCTAGCCGAAGGAAGCTTTGTGCTCTGCGTCAGCGAGGGAAATCATAGCGACGTTCATTCCGCCTTCTATGATCTTTTCCGGCTGGTAAATGGCAAGGTAGCCGAGCATTGGGACACAACCGAAAAGATTGCACCACGCAGTGAATGGAAAAACGAGAACGGCAAATTCTGAGGCGTAAGGTCGTGAAGCATCTGGTAAATCGCACAACCGCATGTATGGAGAAATCGACTGATTGCGACGCGATCCAAACGGCGGCATTGTTTACATCTTGGTCGTTCATCGTTTTATAGTTGCCGCTGTTATCTTCTGGCTCAGATCAATGAGTCCTGATCCCAGGCTTTCGCTCAAACCAGATTTTCCAATTTCTTCCAAAATGAGCCTGAATGCGCTATCTGGAGACCGGCACAAAGTTCGATATGCGTTCACGAAGGGGATTTTTTTGGGGAAAAGGCGTAGGCTGAAACGGCCTGGGCCTTTTTGTCAGCCATGAATCAGCATGAGGCGTGAATTCTGCGCCGTTTCGGGGCTATTTTTTCTTGCGACATTCAACAATCAGATTGAAATTCGTTCTCTTTTTGGGTCTTGTCGTAGGATTATAGTAGATAACGCCTCCAAACTCATGATCTTAGAGTAGAGCTTTAAGTGTGTTCCAGACTTTGTTGTAATATTTCAGAGAAAACTCTAGGAACTCCGTATAAATCAACTTGCCATCTTTGATCAACTCATAACGCACCAAAGAATGCACAGTGTCAGAATTTCGGTCTTGGTCGTTCTGAACCACGCTCTGTAGCACAATCTCATCATCCGAAGACTTCAACCACTTGCCAGATACTTCGAAAACAAAACTGCCCCCGGGCAAAAGATGCCGGTTGATATTCGCCAGGCTTCGAGATATTTCCTCGTCATCGGTGATGAGATAGAATGATCCAGAGGTTATAAAGATCAAGGCGTAAAACTC
>QIHS01000409.1 GCA_003229095.1 Woeseia sp.
CCAACGACAACAAACGGCACGCCGCCGTACAGGATTTTCATGTACCCGGCGATCAGGGGAATCATGTCTGCCGGCGCTCCCAACAAGCGGAACAATGGCTCTATCGTAACCACTCCCACGACACTCAGGACTGCGGTAACACCAAACGACAACAACAGGCTGTCCGTAGCCAGTCGCCGTGCACGTCTGTGGTCGTTAGCGCCAATCGCTCGCGCAACAACTGATGAGGTTCCTGCACCCAATCCAATGGCGACACTCGACACAACCATGATCACAGGAAATGCAAAACTCAGGGCGGCCAGTTCCCGCACACCGACGCGACCGATAAACCACATATCGACAAAGCTCTGCCCCATCATCATGAAAATACCAAGCAGCACCGGCACGGCCATGGCGACCAGATGTCGGCCGACTGACCCCTGGGTCAGGCGTGGTTGCGTTGATGTCATGAATGAATCCGGCTGTGGCGTGAGCCCTCCGGCGCCGGAGCGGCGACCCGAAAAGCCGGCTCACTATGACGTAGTGATTGAAATGGTGCAACGGCAATATGCGGGCTAGTAAACCATTCTCGCAGACACGACATAGCGCATCGGGCCACCGGCATCCAGTGCATCGAAGGGGTAACAGGTTACCAACGTCAAAGTTGGCTCACCTGTATCCAGCAACAGGCTGCCGCGGCGTGAATCCACAACATCGATATTGCTCACCTGGTACAGGTGCCTGCGACCGTTCGGCATTTCGAACTGAATAGACTCGCCCAGCTTCAGATACTGCAGAAATTGAAAGTGCGTATCGCGATGCCCGGCAATAATGCTGTTGCCGGTTTCACCGGGCAAAGCGCTGATGGCCAGGTGCCCCGGCCCGAACGCCAGCGTTCGGGTCGAGCCGCCTTCCAGGACAATCAATTCAATGTCGCCACCCTTCGCCGAGAGCCGCGCGACTGGCCAGGTATCAGCCCAGGGCCACGGTGGTGGCTGCTGGTTGCCTGCTTCGGCTTTTTGCCAGGCGCGCTGCATCAGCTCCTGCGCCAGCCACGCTTTCGCCGGGATGTACGCTCCCTGACCAAACTGCCAAAATCCCAGGCAAAGCAGCGAAGACACGATGATTCGTCCGGCTCGACGCTTAAGAACGGATAGCCGCATCGCGACGCGCGCTCCGTAAAAGTAAAAATGACAACAGCGCAAGTGCAAACAGGACCAGGCCGTTGAAACGGTACGCGCCCGCGCTGGTTGCGGTCGCCGGGAAATCGAAAATCGCTCCGCTGCTCTGGCCATACGGCAGCAGGCTGGCGAGCTGTTCTTTGTCCGGAGATGCACCCGACGGACGTCGCGGCGTTTTGTCGATCGCAACCAAACTGGTATATCGGCTAACAAGGTGATGTGTGATCGCGGTATCGATGACCGCATTGCGAATCGTTTCTTCGTCTTCTCCGCGGCGTTTTTTGTCCATCAGTTCCTCGATTTTTGCACGTGCCCACATTCCATTGCCGGGTTCGTTAATTTCCATCGGCACTTCGGCGCTCCAGCGACCCATAGGCGAATTGCCGCTGACAATGACAAAGTCAGACGCGCGTGCCGCATTGCTAAGGCGGGCTCTGACAAAAACCGGTTCACCCGCGTAAAGATCCGGAATAGTTTGTGGAAAAGACTGCGCGACAACGCCGCTTGGCCATTCGACTGTGATGTCTGTTATCTGTGGCTGCTCGAGCTTGCGAAAAAGGCGCGTCATTTTTTCGTTTACTTCATGTAGCGCACTGATGAAGGTAAAACTGCCACGACCGGCCTCTGCCGCCTTGCGCATGAACCAGCTATTGGGTGCAGAACCAATACCTACGGTAAACAAGCGCGTCTCACCAAGATGTTGTTCAACCAGTTGAAAGAGCATTTCCTCGACCTGGCGCAAATAGCCTGCAGATGCGGGTGTCACAAGCGCCTGCAAAATCGCAGGGTGCATTTCGGTTCCACCATTCGCCTCTAACGCGGCGACATAGCGTTTCGCAATGCCAATATTGCTCGTCG
>QIHS01000209.1 GCA_003229095.1 Woeseia sp.
TTTTCGTAGTACAACGGCACCAGGTAACGTGCGACCAGAATCCGCGCGATGATGCCGCCGAGCGCGAGCTGCAGATAAACGAAACTGCCATTGGCTGCATAGATCAGTGCAGGGACACCGATGAAGGTCACGGCGCTGATCGTGGTTGCAATTGTCGAGGCGCTTACCGCATACCACGGCAAATTTCTTCCGCCGAGAAAAAAGTCGCGGGTGCTCTTTTGCTGGCCTTTGAGTCGATGCCCAACGAGCGTGGTGCCAATGACGTAAGCCGCCATTACGGCCCAATCCAGGGTTGTAAACAAGAGTGTGTCCTGGTTAGTCGCTGGTCAGTCGGGCTGGATGACGGTTGCTACAGGCGAATCGGCAAGTCGCGAGCTCTTAAACCGCTGGCGGCGAAAATTGCATTGCCAATTGCTGGCGCAACTGCAATCTGTGGTGGCTCACCGAGACCGGTAGGAAACTCCGTACTCTCCATAAAATGGATGTATAGCTGTTGAGATTTTGATCTTTCACCTGACCGTCCAAAAAAGTTGTGCCTTCATGCAAAGCAAGGCTTAAGCCCCATAACATGGCGCCCTCAGCCTGCGCCAATGCACCATCCGGATGCACGACTGTGCCACAATCTATCGTTTGCCAGATTTTTTTGACCGTTACAGATTTCGATTCAGCATCTACTGCAACATGCGCAATGCAGGCAGTCCACGTAGGCATCGTACGCTCCTGACCAGCGGCTACGGCGATACCCAAACCTTCGCCTGCCGGCATTTCCCGACCCCAATCTGCTCGTTCGGCAACATTGCGTAGCGCGGCGGCAAGTCTTGCTGCACCGGCGACAGCCTCCGGCGCTTTGCCCGCATTTTTTCCGCTGGCATCCAGTCGTGCCAAACGAAATTCGACCGGATCCTCGCCAAGCGAGGCCGCGATCTCATCCATGAAACTTTCGACACCCCAGCCTATCCAGCCGGGCCCGACGGCGCGCAACCATCCCGGCAGAAAAGTGCGTTGCGCAAGTTCGTTGTTGATTGCCCGCACACGGTGATTGGCGAGCGTATACCAATGCTCTGCGCCACTAGCCGAAAACGGGTCAAATTTTCCATTCCCATCAACCGCATCGGCCAAAAAGCCCGGCGCCATTGACAATGTAGGCCAGCCGGCCGTAACTGCGTGCTCGATGCCGGTCAGCGAACCATCGGCATCGAAGGACGCGTCAAATTGCGCCACCGACGGGGCGCGCTGAAACACGATCTTGACGGGTCGACCCAGTTCCCTTGCTGCCAGGGCAGCCGGAATCATCTGGTCACCGAACAGGCGACGGCCGAAACCTCCGCCGAGGTAATACTGGTGAATAACGATGTCCGACTCTGGCATGGCAAGCGCCTTCGCCAGCACCGGCATGATCAGCGACTGCCACTGGTTGCCGGCATGAATGTGGCATTTGCCATCGACAAACTCGACCAGCGCATTGGCCGGTTCGAGCGTGAAATGCAATGCGGTTCCCGTTCTGTATGTTGCCGATAGTGTATTGGCGGCGCTTTCCCGCGCTGCAGCGGCATCTCCGTCGTCAACCACCAATACGCCACTCGCACGATCAGCTGCAAGCCTGGCGCCCTCAGCAAAAATGTCGGCCTCACTGACGGCCGGTCACCTGCCTGCCACTCAATATTGACCGCGTCTGCAGCCTTCATTGCGGCCGGATAACTCTCCGCGATGACAACGGCCCATGCCTGTAATGTGTCACTTGGATCGTCGATCCTGAGGGTCTGAAGATAGCCGGGAATATCTTTGGCCGGCGTATCATCGATTGAGGAAATCGTTGCACCGTATCTTGTCGGCGGCATCATCGGATGCGCATACAGCATATTCGGCAACGTGGCATCGATGCCGTAAACCGCAGTTCCCGTCGATTTTTCCGGAATATCAACCGAAGCGGTTTGCATGCCGATCAGGCGACGGTCCGCTGCCGGCAGCATCGGCAGAGCCGCCAGCTCTTCGTCGGAAAACGTGCGGCTGATATCGCCCTGCACAACGATGTCAGCATAGGAGATTGACTTGTCGCCTGCGCTGATCCGGCTATCCGCTGCAATGCAAGCGCCCTCATCAACACCGAGCAGTTTGGCAGCCGCTTCAATAAGTATCGTACGACCGGCCGCGCCGGCGTTCGAGAGCATGGCGAAAGAAGTGAACACAGACCACGATCCGCCCGTCACCATATAGCCCCACTTCGGGTCGGTATCGACGTGTTTGATCGAGACGTCATTCCAGTCTGCGCCGAGTTCATCCGCGACGATCCTGGCAAGCGCAGTGCCCACATGCTGGCCCATTTCCGCCTTGGCGATATTGATCTGAATGCCACCGCTGGCATCGATTTCAAACCAGACAGCGGGTGAAAAAAGCTTGCTCATGCCGCCGGATACGATTTCGCTGACGACCTCTTCACGACTGCAGCCCGGCAAGATGGCGCCAAGACCCATCACGAGCCCGGTGCTGACTGTCCCGGCGATAAATGTACGGCGGTCAATGGTCGAATTCTTTTGTAACATCGCCATGATTATTCCTCCCCGCCATTGTCGTTACTCGCAGCGACATTGATCGCCTTGCGAATACGTGTGTACGCCATACAACGGCATAAGTTGCCGTTCATCGCCGCATTGATCTCGGTGTCATCCGGGTTTGGATTTTCGGCCAGCAATCCGGCTGCTGACATGATCTGGCCGGACTGGCAATAGCCGCACTGTGGTACCTGTTCAGATATCCAGGCGGCCTGCAACGCTTGCCCAACATCACTTTCGAGTCCTTCTATGGTCGTCAGAGATCTCCCGGCAGCAGCGCTCACCGGCGTCACACAGGATCGGGCCGGTGTGCCATCAATATGAATGGTGCAGGCACCACACATAGCGATTCCACAACCGAACTTGGTGCCCTTGAGATTTAGCTCGTCACGAATCACCCATAACAACGGCGTGTCGTCTGCGGACTCGCTCTTGACCGTTTTGCCATTGAGATCGAACTGGATCATGCCTCGTGTGATCTGCTTTTTTGACCTGCTAACCCGCTATCGCGATACCGCGCCGCTGCCATTTTTGTTGCCGTTCCGCATTCTAGCCCGGACCAAGGGCAGGGTGCTTGCCATATAATTTGACATAATATATTGGAGCCTGATGTAAAACTTACCGCTGGTCGGACCCATTATACCGCTTGTCGGAAACAAT
>QIHS01000071.1 GCA_003229095.1 Woeseia sp.
TATTGGCAACACAAAACCCGATTGAACTCGAAGGCACTTATCCGCTACCTGAAGCGCAGCTCGATCGATTCCTCTTTAACGTGTTGCTCGACTACCTCGATGAAGACGACGAGCTTGCTGTGCTAAATCGTTTTACGACGCGGGTTGATATACCCGAAGTGACGCCTTGCACGAACGCGGACGAGGTCGTTCGTTTTCAATGGCTTGTTCGACAGGTTCCGATCGCAGAGGAAGTGAATCGCTATGCAGTCAATCTCGTGCGCGCGACACGGCCCACGGAAGAAAATGCACCGGATGTCATCAAGCGCTACGTCAACTATGGCGCCAGCGTTCGTGCCACCATGTTCCTGAATCTCGCGGCCAAGGCGAATGCGTTGTTGAAGGGCCGTTACCACGTGACCAAAGAGGATATTCGTGAACTTGCGTTGCCTGTGCTGAGACACAGGGTGCTGTGCAATTACTTTGCGGAGTCTGACAGCAAGACGGTAGATGACGTATTGAACGAAATGCTTGATGGGATCGGGTAAAAGGATTGACTAATACGCAGGCAGGTGAGGTTAGCAGACGGGACCTGTTGCGCCCGGAGGTGCTGGCGAGCCTGAAGAACCTTGAGCTCGTCGCACGCTCGGTGGTAGAGGTCGGTCACCGATGTTCGGATTCAGTCAGGAGTTCGCGGAATACCGCGCATATAACGAAGGCGACGACCCTCGATTCATTGACTGGAACGTCTACGCGAGAACCGGCAAAACCTACACCAAGCGATTCCTGGGCGATACCAATTCGCACCTGATGATTCTGCTGGATACGAGTGCATCGATGGGTTTCGGCGGGCCGCCGGTGTCCAAGTTACGCTACGCGCAGTTTCTTGCTGCCAGCCTCGCGTTTCTGGCCAACCGCCAGCACGACGCCGTGGGCTGCATGATCTTTGACGAGGAGGTAAGGGACTTCCGTGCGCCTTCGTCGCGCGGTGGAAAGCTCCAGGGTGTGTTGCATTGTATTGACTCCGCGACTGCATCGACCGGGACAAAATTTGACAAACCTTTCGACAAGTTCAGGGAACAGGTGACGCGCCGCGGCCTCGTCGCCGTCATTTCGGATTTCTATTGTGATATCGATGAGTTGCTCGCTGGCGTTCGGCCGCTCGCCTGGCAGGGTCAGGACGTCGTTTTGTTCCAGGTGCTGGATAAAGAAGAACTCGATCCGGAGTTCAAGAGCAATGTGTTGCTCGAAGATCTGGAAACCGGTAAGGCAGTTGAAGTTGCTCCGCAATTCATGCGTGAAGACTATCGTTTACGCATTCGATCGCACATAAAGAATCTCAAAAAGGCGGCGGCAGGTATCGGCGCAGATCATGTCCTGGTCGACACCAGCGACCCGCTCGACCAGGCGTTACGTAACTATCTGCTGTTCCGGCAAAAGCGAAGATGATGAGCTTGCTTGCGCCACTGTTTCTGCTGGGTGCATTGTTGATTGCGTTGCCGCTATGGCTGCATCGACTGCAGGCACAGAATTCCGAACGCAAAGCGTTCAGTTCGGTGATGTTGCTGGAAGCTGCCAGGCAGCAAGTGCACGTTCGCAAGAAGTTCAAATACCTGGTCTTGCTTGCTTTGCGGACCGCATTCATTGTTTTGCTCGCAATTTCGTTCACCAAACCGTTCATCAGCGTCGCTCCGGATTCGATTATCGCGACTGCCGCAGGTACGCAGTTGATCGTCGTCGATACTTCCGTATCAATGGGGCGGGCAGGCGTCTTTGAGCAGGCGCGTACGCAGGCCAGGCGGGCGATTGACGACGCGCCGGCGGATGCCTTGCTACAGGTATTGGCTGCTGAGAACACGCTGCAGATCGGCAGTAAACTGACCAACGATAAGACAACACAGCGTTCGGCTGTTGCGGCATTGACCGTCAGCGCCTTGCGATTGGACTATGGCGAAGTGATGGGCGCGATTGAGCGATTCGCGGCTTCCCTGCCACCCCCGGTGACCGTTCACTTTGTCAGCGCTTTCAGTCGAGTGCAATGCCGGCACGTTTTTCTGACCTGATTCCAGCAGGCGTAGCGGAGATGACGCCACACGTCGTTGGTACCGGCGTGCCATTTAACTGGTTTGTTGAGTATGTGCGGTGTAAACGGTGCTGGAGATCGTGAACGCGTCGTGGATGTCGAGTTGCGACTCAACAATGAGGTTATTGATTCGCATAGCTTGATTGCGGCCGGACCGCAGGTGATTCAATTCGATGTTCCTGAGTATGTCAGCGGTGAGAATCGCATCGAGATACAACTCAGGACGGACGACGATTTTGCGGCAGATAATCGCTGGTTTCACGTTGTTGAGAATGAGCCGCCCGCGGCCATTCCATTGATTACCCTGAACAGCAGCGGATTGCCTGTGATTTA
>QIHS01000392.1 GCA_003229095.1 Woeseia sp.
TCGGCCCGTTCCGTTGGGTAGCGCTTTCCGGAGACCCGGAAGACATTTACAAGACGGATCAAAAAGTGAAAGAGATTATTCCGGATGATCCGCACCTGCATAACTGGCTGGACGCCGCGCGCGAGCGTATTCAGTTTCAGGGTTTGCCTTCCCGTATTTGCTGGGTCGGCCTTGGACAGCGTGATCGCCTGGGGCTTGCTTTCAACGAGATGGTGAGAAACGGCGAACTCAAGGCGCCGGTCGTCATTGGACGCGATCACCTCGACAGCGGGTCGGTCGCCAGCCCAAATCGGGAAACTGAAGCAATGCGCGACGGATCGGATGCTGTATCCGACTGGCCGTTGTTGAACGCACTGTTGAGCACGGCCGGTGGTGCGACCTGGGTCTCTTTCCATCATGGCGGCGGTGTTGGTATGGGATATTCGCAGCATGCCGGCCTGGTGATTGTTTGTGACGGCACAAAAGAGGCCGATGCAAGGATCGCGCGTGTGCTCTGGAATGATCCGGCGAGTGGTGTGATGCGGCACGCGGATGCCGGCTACGAAGATGCGATTCAGTGCGCAAAAGATCACGATCTCAATTTGCCAATGATCGATGGAGAAACAGGATGAACGAACTGCGAATCAGCGAGCAGCAGCTTAGTTTGTCTGAGCTTCGCGAGGTCTGGTCAGCGCCTGTGCAACTTTCCGTCGGAGACGAATCACGGACTTTGGTCATTGCCGCGCAGAAGAACAGTGGTGAGCAGGTTTACGGTGTCAATACTGGATTCGGCTTGTTAGCGAACGTACGTATCGGCGACGATGAGCTGGGGCAGTTGCAGAAAAACCTGATTCAGTCACACGCGGTAGGTATTGGCGAGTTGCTACCCGACGCTGTTGTTCGCCTCGTGATGGTGACTAAAGTTAAAGCACTGGCAGCAGGATATTCGGGCGTCCGGCCGGAAATGCTCGACTTGTTGTGCGAGTTGGTCAACCAGGAGATTTATCCGGCCATCCCTTCGAAAGGGTCAGTTGGCGCGTCCGGCGATCTTGCACCGCTGGCGCATATGGCCGGTGTGCTGATCGGCGTCGGTAACGCGCGTGTCAACGGCATGCAAGTCCCGGCGGCGGATGCCCTGAAGCACGCGGGGCTTGAGCCGCTGAGGCTGGGACCAAAGGAAGGGCTCGCGTTGCTCAATGGCACTCAGGTGTCAACGGCACTTGCACTGGCTGCTGCATTCCGCACAGAAAACCTGCTGTCCGCCGCGATTGTTGCCGGTGCAATGTCTGCCGACGCCATCAAAGGTAGCGATACGCCGTTCGATGAGCGCATTCATGATGTCCGTGGCCACAAAGGTCAGCGTGATGTGGCTGCCATGCTTCGGCAGCTGCTTGATGGCAGTGACATTCGTGCTTCGCATGTTGACTGTGACCGGGTGCAGGACCCCTATTCGATTCGCTGCCAGCCACAGGTCATAGGCGCGTGCCTCGACGTTTTGCGACACGTTTGCAGTGTGCTTCAGATTGAAGCCAGCGCCGTAACGGACAATCCGCTGGTGTTTGCAGAGACAGACGCGGTGTTGTCCGGCGGGAATTTTCACGCGGAACCTGTCGCTTTCGCCGCTGATCACCTTGCGCTGGCCATTGCGGAAATTGGCTCTCTGTCAGAACGACGAATTGCGTTGTTGATCGATCCTCACCTGTCAGGATTGCCACCGTTTCTGGTCAAAGACAGCGGCTTGAACTCCGGCTTTATGATGGTGCAGGTCGCAGCGGCTGCGCTGGTCTCGGAGAATAAATCACTTGCGCATCCGGCCAGCGTTGACAGCATTCCGACCAGTGCCAATCAGGAAGACCACGTCAGTATGGCGACGTTTGCTGCCAACCGATTGCATATAATGCTCGACAACGTCAATAACATTGTCGCGATCGAACTGCTTTCAGCCGCACAGGGAATCGATTTTCATCATCCCCGCCAGAGCTCGGACGTACTGGAGAGAGCGTTGAAAAAAATACGTGCACTGTCACCGAATTACGAAGTTGATCGCTCGCTCAAGCCGGACATCGATGCGGTATCTTCATTGGTCAATTCGGGGCATTTTTTCCAGAAGTGCAGCG
>QIHS01000390.1 GCA_003229095.1 Woeseia sp.
GATCGCTGTCGATGAAATTGCCAAAATCATCGAGATCCTTGGCAACCACCTCCAACATGAAATCAATGGTGCCGGAAATCATGTGGCAGGTCTGAACCTGCGGATGTTCCTTCACAAGACGTTTGAATTCTTCAGCCAGCTGGTTGTTTTGCCGATCGATATTGACCGCCACAAATGCTTTGACGTTGTGGCCGAGTTTTTCTTCGTTCAGGTTGACGGTGAAATTCTCAATGATGCCTTTGTCGATCAGCGCCTCTACTCGCCGCTGGCAGGCACTGGCGGACAAGTTGATCTGGCCTGCCAGCTGTGACCAGCTAATGCGGCCGTCGTCCTGAAGCAGGGACAGGATGCGAGCGTCGTATCGATCCATGGTCGTGTAATCCTGTGTAAAATAGAATAAAATAGAATAAATAGAGAGAAAACCTGCAAGAAAGTAGCAAATTGACTGCCGAAACGCCAGCACCCTGCTCGTGCCTTTGGCTACACTGGATCACTGCATTTCAACCATCCAATTCAGTCTGGAGAGCTCGATGTCGTATTTAAGGAAGATCGATCATGTGTCCTATGCCGTGGAAAGCGGCAGCATAGAAAAGTGGGCCTGGTTTCACATTGAGGTTGAAGGTGGCGTATTGATCAAGCGGATCGATGACGCGCGTCCGGGTGATCCGAACAGCAGCATGAAAATCTGGTGTATCGACTACGGTGATTTCGGAATTGCCCTGATCGAGGGAATTGATCGTGCCGAGAAATCACAGGTGACCAGCTTTGTCGACAAACACGGCGATCATTCCTGTCAGCACGTTGCGTATGACTGCCATAACCTCGACAACTTTATCTCACACATGAAATCTCTGGGTGGCCATCCGCGCGGCAATGTGCTTGTGCAAAATGACGGCTTCGGCGTATTGAAGCAGATGTTTGCCAAAGGGTATGCCTCAGGCCATGCGGGCGAAGCGACTTTCCCCGAATACTGTGAGCGGCCGCGTACGGATGATGAAGCAAAAGAAATCGAAATCACTTTTTCGAACAAAGCGGGCGGCGAGTTCTATAAGCAAGTGCAAAACGCGATTGATGACGGCGACACACAGCCGTTCTTTGACTTCAGCCACATGCCCGAAGACTGGCAGGTGCCGGCGGAAAGTACAAAGAAGACAGCTGGATGCGAACGAGCAACTGGTCGCGGTCTGATCCTGTTTGTGATCAAAAAGCGATAGGTATTTTGGCTGCCAGATGGATAATTCGTCCTTTTGTCTGTGGGGAATCATGAAAAATACAGCGCTAGTTACCGGTTTCCTCAGCGCGTTCATTTCCGCGAACGGTGTTCTTGCCGACGATTCGACGATTCGCGCGGACCTTACGCAGATGGCGGACGACTTCGTCAACTTTCAAATGATGCAGGGTTTCGACCACGAAATGACGCTTGCCGAGGCTTATCTTTGGCAGGATGAGGTGGTTGGCATTATGCAACCGACAATGGGCAATGTTGTTGGCTACAAGACGGGTGGCCACGACCCGGGTCCCGGCTTTCCCGTATTTCCACCAGAGGGTATACGGGCGTACATCCTGGCCGGCATGCTCAGGCAAGACGGCACAGCGATCAAAGTCGGAGACACGAAAGTCGGTTTTCTGGAAGCAGATTTTGCCTTTCGAGTCGGCAGTGCATCAATTAACCACGCCCGGACAGACCTGGAGATTCTTGCCGGGCTGGACGCGATCATTCCTTTTGCCGAAATCCCGGACCCGTACTACGATCCAACCACACGATCAATCAACGGAACGATTGTCGCGAATATGGGCACCCGTATGTCCTTTACCGGCAAACCCTTGCCAATTGAAGCGACAGAAGAATGGATCGAGCGCATCGACAACTTCACATTCGCAGTGCTCGATGAGAACGATGCTGTCATTCAGCGTGGGACCATGGATGGATGGTATGAGCCGCTCAAGGTTGTCCGATGGATTCGTGATCAGTTGCAGGAGTCCGGCAAGGAACTAAAACCCGGGCAGATACTCTCATTGGGCAATATCGGCATTATTCGACAAATTCACGAGGGCTCGCCACGCGGACCTGCCTACCAGAGCAATCAATTTCGACTCGAATACTACGGGCTCAGCGATGACGGACCGGTGACGGTGACAATTAACATTGACAGATGAAAACGATTATAAAATGAAAACAAAAACGATCTCATTATTGTTGAGTGTCTTCTGCAGCTTTTTGCTGCTGTCTTCGGCTGCTGCGCACCATGGCTGGGCCGGCTATAAAGAGCGTTTGAAAATGTCGATGACGGTAACGGACGCATGACCGTTTGATCGCAACCGACGAGCAGGACAGGGAATGGAATCTCCTGTTGGCGCCGCCGGCGCGTAATCGACGTTTCGGCTTTAACGCGCAAAGCCTCGCTGTAGGTGACGTCATTGAAGTCTTCGGGCAGAAGCACCCTAAGCGACTTGAGTTAAAAGTTCATTGCATCGACAAAGACGGCGAGAATATCTACACCTATCGCTATGACGGTGGCCGCACCAGTCTGGAACGACAACGCAGCGACGAATCTTGTTTGTCGGGGTAGCTGCGCTCAGCGCTCGACAGGCAGTGCATTATTCGTCGATCTTGAGGCGATCTCTGCGTCGCAATCAAACGCATAAATTGGCGAGTCATCGGCAAGTCTGTGCCAGACGACCTGGGCCGAGAAAGGTTTGGTCAGGTACTCCGGATCGCTGACAGTGTAATTGAGCGTCAGTTCAGAGCCGTCGGTGTTCACGGTATAACGCTCAGTTAAAAACTTCTGCGTACTGGATGGGATGTCTGCACCGTTTCCGTTGGGCTCCCAGCCGGAGGCAAGGCCGGCAGGCAACGCGGGAAATCCGCTCGACTCGATAATTAATGCATCGTTTTCGTACCGCCCCGTGCGTCGCCCAAATTCCGGGTCAGTAACATTTCCCTGCTCGGCGCCGAGCGTCACCTGGCGTGAGACTCGCGCATACTCGTGAAAGATCGTGACGGTATCGCGATAGCGAGTGATCTCGTAGATGTACGGAATCATGAGCAGCGAAGGAAGGTTCGGTGGTACACAATTCGATGCCGGATTGCTCAAGGGATCAAAGTTCTTTCGCGCAGCAATGCCGGCTTCATTCAGTGGCATCGGCGATTCCGAAACACGCTGCCCGGCGATAAATGTCATCCATATTCCGGTCAGTCGATCTATGCCCTCGATGTTATCGCGCGTGTCGCTGATTCTTTCCTCCGGAGGACGACGGATAGAGTCGAGCATTTCAAATTGCTCACCATTGCCAGTCTCTATTTGCGCCCCGAACAACAATATTTTTTCGGGGCGACGACTACGCGGACCGCGCATGGTGACCTGGTCGCCGACCTTGAGCGTATCTCGTGTGATGCCCAGGCGTCGCAATATGGGCACTGCATGTGCCTCTACCTCCCAGGTTTCGGATTCACCGCTCGCTGTCACTACAATGACTTCGAAAAAAGAATGCGGGCTGCGCATCCTCACATCGGACAGGGTTCCGGAAATTTCGACAACGTTGTCGCGGTCGTAGTGGGTTGCAAAAGAGTGGTGAGCGAGTGTCTGCCCGCTCGCAATTAACGTGCTGATGGCAAGGAATATTGTCGGGCCGCTGATTTTCACC
>QIHS01000247.1 GCA_003229095.1 Woeseia sp.
GATTGCGAGGTTGGCATTGCCGACCGTCAGTCCCTGGCCGTCCAGGGCACAACCGTCCGTATTGGCATCACCAGCATCAGCGATACAAGACGGAATTTGCGTTCCATCGTTCTCGACCAGAAGGTCCGCACCGCCAGCGTAAAAGCCGGCGATAAACGCAACGTCTGTATCGATATCGTCAGTTACTGATACCGCATCGGCGTCAGAAGCACCACCGTTAGCAACCGTAACCACATACTCGACAATCGCGCCGGGAATGGCTTTCGGATTGGTTGTGCCGTTAAACGGATCTGAAATAACAGAAGCAACCTTGCTCACGGTCAATGCAGCAGAAGAGACCTCAAATCCATCCCGGTCCGATTCCACGCCATCACCCAATGCGCCGCCGTCGGCAAATACAACTTCGAGACCCGCCGTATCCGGATTCAGAATGTCGTCCGTAAGATCGGCGCCTAACGCCGCCGCCGTGCCAGCTGCAGCCACGGTCGCTGACAATTCCAGGTTTGCGACGTCGCCGTCAACCAGACCCAGAATCAATTCAGCATCACCGAAGACATAAACGGTAACAGCGGCATCTTCCGCGATCTCATCGCCGTAGGCCAGATCACCCAGCACCGGCACACCGCCGGCGTTACCAACGCGGATACGCAAGTTAGCCATGTCAACATCGGTATCAACCAGCGTATTGACCGCACCATCTCCGGAAGCCAACTGCGTCACCGCCATGTTGAAATCCTGCGCCGAGTTACCGTCGTTTGACAACAGAAACTCAACAAATGCGTCAGTATCACCAGGTGCCACTGTCGTGTGCACAGTACCAACCTGCACCAGCGAAAAGTCGACGCGATTGTCCACCACGAAAGTGGTAATCACGCCGTTGCCAACGCCCGGTGTGCTGTTACCCGCGCCCGGTGCAGACTCGACAACCAGTTGTGCAACGGCAGCTACTTCATAGGCCACCGTCGCCAGATTATCGATGTCAGTGCCGGCGGTAGTACCCACTGCAAGCGCATGGTGCGAAAACAGCAACACTGCAGTTGATACACCCAGCTTCATAAGGAAGCTGTCTTTCTTTCTTATACCTTTCATCACGGTACTCCTTAACTACTTCAAAAAACAAAAACACCGGCAATCATTGCCCGGTATGGGTCTTTCAATCCGCAATGAGTTCAATGAACCCATTGCGGGTTTCCCCTTTAAGAACAGATCGTCTGATGCGATCGATAAATCAATTCAATCGGGCACGGAAACGCGCCATGCCCTGCGCGCCTGCTTCCAGGTTGTTCTGCATCGTCCAGCGGACATGCGTAAAGTCTTCCACCATGGCAGGCCGCTCGTCGCCGTCGCTAAAGACGATCAGGGTTCCGCGCACTGAAAAGGTCTGGCCACCGTCCACGGAAAATTCGATCAGCGTTCCGGGACCAAAAGCCGAGCCCTCGACGTAAGTCAGGTATCACGATGTTCTCGGCCGTTTCATCACTAATATTGGTGAAGGTGATCGTGTAAACGACATCGTCCCCGGGGACCACGGTGTCTGCCGATACCAGGCGTCGCTCTGTTTCGCCGCTGTCGGTTACTGTGATCTCTTCTTTTTGCACAACCGTAAGCACGTTCAGGTGACCCTGTTCCTGCGCATTGGCAATCGGTGCAAAAAGTCCTGTCGCTATCAGTGTCATTATTACTAGTAATTTCATGTCAATTTCCTTTGATATCGCTCAAATCAAACGTGGTTAGTCAATGGTTACCTGGAACTCGATGGTTTGGATGCCGTCGACCAGGGTCAGATCTCCCAGACGGATGACGACAACAGGTAGGCCGCTCGTATCGAGCTCACCTGCATCTGCATCAATCGCATCTGTGAGGTTGCCGCCGTTGAGAAAAATACTATTGGCGACGAAAGTGCTGAATGTCGGAATCGGATCAGAAAATGCGCTCGCGGTTGCAGTGCTGCCGTTCTGCACCTCGACAGTGATCGTGTAGGTTAACGTGGCCCCGACCGTGGCTTCGTTACCGCCAAAAGGATCGTTGATCACGACGGATTTCAGAATATTGAGTTGCACATCGGAGACCAGGTATTCGCCGAACACGGCTGCTGTGCCACCGCTCGCACCCAGCACCGCATCGAGGCCGCCATCCCCCAGGCCAACCAGGGTCTCGCCTGGCAGGCCAGTACCCGTAGTCGATGTGGCTGTCAGTTCACTGCGGCCCAACTGACCATCCGACACCGCGCCCGGAATGTCATTGACAAGCAATACGTCAACAGACTCATCCGCGGCCAGTTGAGGGTCGTTGCTCCCCGGCGAGTAGGCCAGGTCACCGACACTGAAGTCTCCGCTGGCATCGGTGTCAAAATAGATTGCCGGGACAGCAGGCAGCGGGTCGAAATCATCGCCGGTCAGCGTACTGTCGATCGCGAACTCAAACTCATCGTCACCGTTGCCGGTGTTGGT
>QIHS01000012.1 GCA_003229095.1 Woeseia sp.
CCCAGCTTGATGATGCAAAAATCATAGCCCTTCACCCGCTTGCGGCGGGACTCCCATCCATCCATCCACTTGCCGTGATCATCGTATTTATCCAGGATGAATAGCGGTTCCGGCGCATCGATCAGTCGCTCTTTGGCAGCGAAGAAATCGTCTGTCGCATAAACAACCTGCGTGCCGAGTCGCGGCTGCTCCAGTCGTATCCATTGGCGAAACGGATTGCTGTCCTTATCAGTCATTGATTGCTCATTGTGTTGTCATTGCCTCAAGTCTTAGCTTCGCGATTTTGTGAATTTCCGTGATCGCGCAATCAAATTCGACGTCAGGGTCATTCTGCAGGCGCGATTCAATGGCGGAAAGTATTGCTTGTCGATTGCTATTCCTCACTGCCATCACAAACGGGAAATCGAATTTCGATTTGTAGCGCTCATTGAGATCCTGCAGACGGGCAAACTCCTCAGGTGTACACTGATCTATGCCCGCGCTGGCCTGTTCGTAGTTTGACTCCGCCGTTAGTGTCCCTGAAATCGCGGCGCGACCGGCCAGATCGGGATGCGCGCGAATCAAAGCAAGCCTGCTCTCCTCGGGAGCACTATCTACGATTTGTGCGAAAAGCGCTGCGAGAGAATCGCTGCTGAGATCATCATCGACAGATGCAAGAGCCGCTTCGGCTACCCAGGTGGAATGCTCGTAGATACCACCAAACCGCTCGATGAATTCCTTAGGCTCCATGCCGTTCCTGCCAGTGCCGCGCGATGTCGATCCGCCGGGCAATCCAGACCTTGTCATGCGTTTGAACGTAGTCGAGAAACTTCTGTAGCGCTGCCGCGCGCCCGGGCCGACCGGCCAGGCGGCAATGCAAGCCGACCGACATCATTTTCGGCTTGCTGCCACCTTCGGCATAGAGGACGTCGAAACTGTCTTTCAGATACTCGTAAAACTGCTGTCCCGAGTTGAAACCCTGTGGCGTCGCAAAACGCATGTCGTTGGCGTCGAGCGTGTAAGGCACCATAAGCTGCGGCGTGGCGAAGGAGCTGTCCCAGTACGGCAGGTCATCCGCATAAGAATCGGCGTTATAGATAAAACCGCCTTCCTCTGCCACGAGCCGATGGGAGTTGGGGCTGCAACGCCCGAGATACCAGCCAAGCGGCCGCTCCCCGGTGACTTCTCGATGCACTTCAATGGCTTTTTGCAGGTGCTCGCGCTCGGTGTCCTCGTCAATAGACTGATAATCGAGCCAGCGATAACCGTGACTCGCAATTTCCCAGCCCGCTTCCCACATTGCGTCGACAACGGCCGGGTTTCTCGCCATCGCCATCGCAACACCGAAAACGGTCACCGGCATCTTTCGCTCGCTGAACATTCGATGCAGGCGCCAGAACCCGGCACGGGAACCGTATTCGTAAATAGACTCCATACTCATATGGCGTTGGTTTTCGTACGGCGCGCCGACAATTTCGGAAAGAAACGCCTCGGAGGCGGCGTCGCCGTGCAGGACACAACTCTCAGCGCCTTCTTCGTAGTTGATGACGAACTGCAGCGCTAACCGTGCGCCATCCGGCCATGCGGCGTCCGGCGGCTCACCCGCATAACCAGCGAGATCTCTTGGGTAGTTCTTATCAGTCATAATTCGAAAGATACCAGGCATCGATAAGCGCCCGCTCCTCATCGCTCATATCTGTCAGGTTGCCGATCGGCATAGATTGCAGAATCACCGTTTGCTGATGTATGCGCGCAGCGTCTGCGAGAATTTG
>QIHS01000179.1 GCA_003229095.1 Woeseia sp.
GCGGTCAAAGGTTCAGTCACTCTCCACTCCCGGATACACGCGGATTCCCGCAAGATAGGTTGCCGTTACCTGTCGATTTTCCAGCTTACGATCAATATTCTCGGGCAGTCGTTCGTCGAGTACGACAAAGTCGGCCCATTTGCCAACGCTGATGCTTCCAATCTGGTCCGACCAGGTGGTCACGTTTGCACCAGCTTGTGTGTAGCCGTAAATTGCTTCCGCAAATGACAAGGTATTGTTGTCGTCCCAGGGCCGCACAACACCATCGATGCGGGTTTCCCGATGCAGTGTGTCCGCCATTTGGATCAGCGGATTCAAAGGAGACGTCGCCCAGTCCGATCCCAGCACCAGCGGAATATCGTTGTCCAGCATTTGTCGCCAGGCGTAGGCACTCGGCAGCCGGTCTCTGCCAATTCGCTCAATGACGTAGTTGCCAACGCAGCAAGTTGCGTGATGTGGTTGCATGGACGCAGCAACGCCAAGCGACTTGAAGCGCAGCAAATCCTCTTCTGTTACGACTTCGATGTGCTCGACCCGATCCATTGGCATATTCTCGCTTCGCGGTGAGGCTGCGAATGCGTCAAGCACCCAGGAAACACCCTGATCACCGATGGCATGTACAGCGACCGGAAATTCTGCGTCGTGCGCAGCGACGACCATTGCCGCCAACGCCTCGTAACTCATGAACGGCTGGACCTCGGCATCAGGCTTGTCTGAATAGGCCTCTTTCATCATCGCCGTGTGCGTTGACAAGACGCCATCGATCATCATTTTGACATAGCCGATATCGAGCAGCGGGCCCATCGTTGCAGACCGGCTGTCAGCGGTAACCGCTTGTCTTACCCTTTGTCTTTCCGCGCTCAGGTCTGCAAATGCCTGTGCAGGTGTTGCTCCGCGGGCGAATCCACCCTGCCAGATTCGCAGCGTCAGGCCACCATCAGCGAGTACAGTCAGAAATGCATCGATATTGCCGCTCATGTCATGGGCGCTTGTGACAATCGCAGCTTTCAGACCGGCAACGGGATCGGTTGCGGCACGCATACCCGGGGCATCGTTAAAAAGGTTGGCCGCGCCCTCCAGGAAAATTCCTGTCAATTCACCCGATTCGGCATCAACTAATATCTCTCCACCGGGAGGCACCGCACTGTTCGCGGTAATGTCGGCTAACTCGATCGCAAGGCTGTTTGCCCAGCTGGAGTGATGGTCTATGTCTTTCAGCAATACCGGGTGATCGGGCGATACCGAGTCGAGCATTTCTTTGCTTGGAAGAATGCCATCCGACAGGTTGTGATCCCAGGCGCCGCCCAGAATCCACTCGCCCTTGGGCAATTTCTGAGTCTTGTCGCGGACGATCCTAAGCCACTCGTTCTTGTCCTCGATTTCCGAGAGGTCTACACCGGTCGCCAATCCGGCCCCGCCAATCAAGTGTGTATGGCCGTCGATCAAGCCGGGTATGACAGATACGCCGCCGGCATCTATGACCAGTGTCTGCTCACTTGCGAGCGCCTGCATCTGCGCGCTGGTGCCGAGCGCTGTAAATTTGCCATTCGATACCGCGAATGCTTCCACTCTTGGCATGGCCGCATCGACAGTATGAATATCGGCATTGAGGACAATCAAGTCAGGCGCCGGAGAAAGTGTGTCGTCCTGCTCGGGAGAGCACCCCGACGCGACAAGACAGGTGAGCAAAAAAACCGATTGCAGAATTCTCATCTTCTGGTGATTCCTCTCATCAGGCTGGGGCACAGAGCATTATAGGCGATGGACAGTGGCAAATGGGCCTGTCTTAGTCACCTGCAGGCGAGCTCGAAAGCTGGCAGTATTGGCTTTTTCGCTGGCATTCAGGCGCCTTTTTTCCTATCGTGAGCACTTGAGCGTTGCCAGCTTTCCTTCTTCGATATCGGGTTTTCTCCTATTCATGAACAATAAAAATATGGTCGTTGCAATGCGGCCTTTACTGCTTTTTGTCCTGCTGGGCCTGATCTCTCCGCTCAAGGCACAAGTTGCCACGGATAACACGCTCGACGAAATAGTGGTTACGGCGACCCGCCGGGCATCTTCCGTGCGCGACGTCGCCAGGTCTATTTCTGTCGTAGGCAAGGATCGAATTCAGGTCGGCACTCAACAGCTTGGCCTTGACGAGGCGCTGGCCGGGGTGCCGGGCTTGTATATGCAGAATCGATTTAATTTTGCGCAGGACCTGAGAATTTCGCTGCGTGGCTTTGGTGCTCGTTCCAGTTTCGGCATTCGCGGCATCAAGGTCCTGGTGGATGGTATTCCGGAAACCTTACCGGATGGCCAGGCGGGTGTAGACAGTATCGATA
>QIHS01000396.1 GCA_003229095.1 Woeseia sp.
GCGAGTTCAGGCCCTGCGAGGTGCAACAGCGGATGCTCAAAGCGAATCTGGTGAAGGTCACCCCAGCGCCACGCGTTTGGGTCGCCACCTAACACAATGCGGGCTTCCGCGAATGCGCTTACCAGCGAGGAGGCAATCACACTTCGCGATCTTTCTTCCGACATCAAACGCAAGGCACCCAGGCTGTCGATGTTAGCAACCAGCGCGGGCGCATCAGGGAGCAAAATCTTTGCCAGTGCCGGTTGCAGATGGCGGTAATACCAAATCGCAAAAAATGCACTGGCACTTGAATCGGCCGCCATTTCACCATTCCAGGCACGCAGCATTTCTGCACCCGAACCGCCGAAGTCGCCCGGTATCCGGCGCACAGCTTCGAGTGCCATCAGCGACCGGTAATCGCGCTGCAGGGCGCTGGAGTCAGCCAGCGAATGTTCAGTTTGCGCGGCGAGCGTTTGCATGAGTCGTTCGTAACGCCACGGGGCAGTCCACTCAAAACCCATCGGATAGCGTTCGATAGGATAGTCGTCGGGCAGGTTCATCGAATTGGCAGTTCCGGTATAGCCCCGTTCGGGATTGAGTTCCACCGGCAATACGTCCATGTCGAAAAAACCCTGCCACTCATAACGGCCATCGCCCGGCACTGGCAACAAGCCATCCCAGCCGTTTCGCCGCGGAAAAAGACCCGCTGGTTTGTAAGCAATATTGCCATCAATATCGGCGTAGACCTGATTCTCCGGCGGTGCACCCCAGCGGTTCAGCGCGGCAAGAAACTCGCGCCAGTTCGACGCTCGCATGTATTCGACACTGCCAAAGTAGGGCGCCATTCCAGCTTCCAACCACGCGGCTCGCACGGCAAATGCGTGTGTGTCTGTTTCGAAAACAACCGGTCCGTGCCGCGTGTATTTCAACTCGACATCCACCCCCGCCTCGCCGCGCACCGGAACGTGTTCTTCTACTGTGGTGAACGCAGCTGGTTTGCCCTGATAGAGATAGCCGTCCGCCTCTTTCTCATAAACGTACAGGTCTTCCTGGTCTATCCAGAAGATAGTCAAGCCAAACGCAATTCGATCGTTGTGACCGATCGATATACCCGGCAACGCAGGTTCCCCTGCGCCGATGACGTTCAATCCCGGTGCGACCAGGTGTGCGATGTAACGCAACGATGGGACGGCATGCGTGCGATGCGGGTCGTCGGCGAGAATGGGTCGCCCGGTGGCGGTTCTGGATGGTGCGACCACCCAGTTATTGCTGCCAAGACCACGGTCAGTGGAATCGACAATCGCCTCGGCAAGCGCCATTGCCGGGCGGTCGAATCGAACCGGCGCTTTGGCCAGGTAATAGTTGTCCAACACATTGGCAGGTATCACGCAGGGATCCAGACCCGCGGGCACCTTGGTGGTCCATTCCGGTTGCAAGGTTCGCCAGTACGCCGCGCTGTTTCCAGGTCCGACTTGCACACAATCCGGGCCCGCGCCACTTCACTACTGACGTTGCCCCATAGCCCGTGTCCGCGGATTCGAACAACATCCTCTGCAGCCCAGCGCGCCGGACGATAGTTAAGCAGATCGAACTCCGGTGGCAGCAGATCCGGGTGATCATCTAAAAGATCGATGTACGCATTCACACCACTGGTAAATGCCTCGGCGATTTTCTTTGCGTCAGAACCGTAGGCCAGCCATTCGCGGTGCATATCACCGCGATACAAAAACAGGCGGGTGGCACGGTCCTGTCGTAAATATTGTTCGCCTAAGACTGCGGACAGCTCCCCGAGGCCACGACGCCGCCAGGTATCGATCTGCCACAAACGATCTCGCGCTGCGTTGAATCCTTGTACAAAGAACGCGTCGTAATGTGTGTTCGCGTAGATATGTGGTACACCCCATTTATCGACGATAATCTCTGCTGGTTTTTCGAGCCCGGCGACCATATAGCTCTGATCATCGGCGAGGCCCGGCTGGGTCAATCCGATTGTGACGAGAAAGACAGCTGCGAACTTGTTCATGGGAACAACTCCAGGAGCTCATTGGGAGACCGGATCAGGTGGTCTGGCGCTGCGAGTTCCAGCTCATCAAGATCGCCGAAACCCCAGGTGACTCCAACCGATTTCAGCCCGTTCGATTTTCCCGCTTCAATGTCGATATTGCGATCACCGATCATGACAGCAGTTGATGCATCGATACCGTTATTCACCAGTCGCTCCAGTTGCTGTGATTTCGTGATGTTGATATCACCACCATCGATGAAAGCGAAGTATTCCGTCAGGCCAAACATATCGACAATGGCAGTCGCGTAGTCGGCCCGTT
>QIHS01000119.1 GCA_003229095.1 Woeseia sp.
CCACAGTTCGATGTCATCCATCAGCTTTTTGCCCGTGGAGAGGCCGCCTTTGACTTCGAACCACAGCATCGCACCGTAACCGCTTGCCTGTTGGCTTGACAGTTCGTGTTGTGCGAATGATTTAAGGCCGGGGTAGTTCACTTGCGCGACCTTGGAATGGGCTTCGAGATATTCCGCAATCGCCATCGCGTTCGCCGACTGCTGATCCATACGCACTGACAGTGTTTTAACACCCTGCATTGTCAGCCAGGCAACCTGTGGCGACATGATGCTGCCAGTCGCATTCATGATGAAGCGGACCTGGTCTGCAAGTTCTGTCGTCTTGCTGATGACCGCACCACCTACGGTGGCATTGTGGCCGTCCATGTATTTGGTCGTGCTGTGAATCGAGATATCCGCGCCAAGTTCGAGCGGCTGCTGGTAGTAAGGTGTCAGGAACGTGTTGTCAACGGCGTGCACCGCGCCGGCTTTCTGAGCGATTTCTGAAACTGCTGCGATGTCCGTGCATTTCATGGTCGGATTGGCGGGCGTTTCCGTCAGGAAGAACTTCGTGTTGTCGCGAACAGCGGCGGCGACATCGTCCGGGTTCGAGCCGTCAGCGAAAGTGAAGTCGATGCCAAACCGGCTCAATACTTTGGTGCACAATCGATAGGTGCCACCGTAGGCAACATCGGAAATGATCGCGTGATCGCCCGCGCTTAAAAACGCCAGCATCGTTGCATGCACCGCACCCATGCCCGTACCAAAACACGCAGTGGCCACGCCGTCCTCAAGTTCGGTCAGCCTGGCCTCCAGCGCCTGAACTGTCGGATTGCCCGAGCGGGAGTAGGAAAATCCTTTACTCAGGTATTCATCGACCGATGGTTGAACATAGGTCGTGGTCTGGTAAATCGGTGTCAGGATCGAGCCGGTTAACGGGTCCGGAGTGACACCTGCGTGAATCTGTTTTGTACTGAAACCCATGAACTTATTCCTTTAGAAATCTGTACTGCGATACGGTCGCAAAAGGGGCTCAGATCATACACGGAACGGGGTTCAGCGGGGAACCCGCCAAACCTGGCTTGTCGGACTACTGGTCGAAACCCCCTTCCAGGTAAAGCCTTGCCGCTTCCATCGTGCACGGCGCCTGGATCGTGTCGCGGTCGGACAGTTTGCGCCAGTGGTGCAGGAAAGTCTTCGGTCTGGTCAGGTAGATCGGGTCGGTGACGGTTATCTCGGCTACCAGTGTCAGGCCACCGTTAGTGAGGGAAAATCGTTCGAGCAGATGTTTTTGTTTGCTCGAACTGATACCCGTATGAATGCCCCATTTGTCGGCAATGAAATTTGTGGTTTCGACAACCAGCGTGTCGCCTTCAAACCAGCCGACGGAATGTCCCATTTTCGAAGGATTGCCGACCGGATGATTGCGATCGAAATGAACGATGCGCAGCTCCCGTTCCATTATTAATTTGTCGTCATCGGGCCGGGTGAACTGGACCGGGTAGGGCACGATCATGGACTTCGGTGGACCCGGATTCTCGCAGGTCACCATCGGGTTGTCGTTCTCGTCAAAATTATCGACAAGATTCTGGCCGAATTCGGACAGCGGCCAGCCTTCGGGTGGTGCGTAGTGCGGCTTAAACCCGCCTGGGTCATCTCTTTTCCAGAGGCCGGTAAAATCTGTTGATGGTACGGGTGGGTCTTCTCCGCCCGTTGCTTCACCAATGCGTGTGCCGTCGCTTCTTTCTGCCCAGTTTAACGCAGTGAAATGTCGCGTCGGGTTCTTGTCGTGCGCGCCTTCCCAGGTAATGCGGTCGCCGGGTTTCCAGGTGTCCCTGGTCCAGCCGAGCCTGGCCATTGCGGGCGGGTGACTCAGTTCAATACTGTATTCGACAATGTTGCCTTCGTCGTCCGGGCCTTTGACGCGCAGGAAGACGTGCGGCATGGTCCAGCCGTATTTTGTGACTACGCCGCTGTATAGCCGAACGTCATCTTTGTTAATAGTGGAGTGTGAGTGATGTGCAAAAGCGACTGCAGGTAATAACATGGTCACGCACAACGCAAGAAAAGTTTTTGTGTGTCGCAACACGCGGCTAATTTCCCATGCCCGGCAAGGTGAGATTGTCCTCCGCAAGGCAGTTGGCCTCTCTTACGTCGCCACGCAACATGCGATCGCGAAATTTGGTGTGTCGCCATTCGCCGATCCAGTGCTCCGGGTCAGTCATGATGAAGTCCATCTTCA
>QIHS01000483.1 GCA_003229095.1 Woeseia sp.
TATCGATACCCGGGCACACCAGGATAGGCGTCGAGCAGGGCGCCGCCAAGCAATGGCATGAAAATGTCGGGTGTAAATCCGACTGCAGATATGATGCCGGCCGCAGTGCCGGTCACAGCAAGCGGAATCGCACCTTCTTCGAGCAGGGCAAAATAGATGCCTCGCATTGCGAATACCGCCAGTGAAGCCAATACAACACCGGCAAGCATCACGGGAAGCAGCGACGGATCGCCGGGCAGCATCGCAAAAAGAAAAAAGACGGCTATGAGTATCACGAACAGGCTTGCAACCGATCTTGCGATGCCAAATTTGTCGGCAATGAAACCGGCAACTAATGCAGCCAGCGGTTTCAGCCACATCTTACCAACGCTTATCGCCGCACCGGCGGTGACACTGAGCAGGAATATATCGCTGGCGTACGACGTAAAACGGAAAGTGCCCCAGTAGGCACAATAGCCGGTGAAGATGACGATGGAGATCAGCCATATGACCGGCATCTTGAGCACTTTCAGAATATCAGCCTGGCGCTATTGTCTTCGCTGTCTTGCAGAGCGTCGTCCATCGTGAACCAGGTCAGGACACCCAATAAAAGAATCAGCGTTGAGAGCGTGCTTATGACAGTGGAAAGCGCTGCATTGCCGCTGCCGAGCATTGCAAATACGGCCAGCAAACCGACCGAACTCAACACCTCCCCAAAACCTCGCCCGGTCTCAAGAATTCCGAACGCCTTGCCCTGCTCTGCGGAGGGCGCCCAGCCACGGGTCATCCTGATCATTGCGCTCCAGAAGAGCAGCGTCACAGATACGCCCCATATCGCGTGTAACCAGAGGCTGATTTCGTAACTGGGAAAAGTCGCAAAGTACAAACCGATCGCACCGGTGGACAACAAGGAAACCGTCATGAGTTTTCGCGGCGACACGCGGTCTGCAAGCCAACCGCCCGGAAAATAGGCAATGAGCGAGGTTGTACCGAATATGCTCAACAACGAACCGACCTGCGTGTTGTTGAGGTCCAGGTCCAACGCATTCGCTAACGGGATGTAATACACCTCCTGCAGAAAAGGCAGCAGATAGATAATCCCCCCGGAAAAGCTGAGGACGGTCATGACTAACCAGCGACGCATCACTGACACTCTTTTTTTATCCCCCGTCGTGTTATTTTGTTGGTGTGCAAAATCATTCGATCACATATGATCTGATGCTACAACAATCCATATTTGCATGGCTGGCGCAACCTAAGCCAATCGAGAATTTCAACAATGAACATTGACACGCCTTTACGTAATCTCGGTGCCATAGACGGCGATTTGCTGCGTGAAGCCATTCTCGCCCAGGACGATATTGCCTGGAAAGAGGACAAGTACCGCCAGGAAGAATTCGAAGTGCACCACGCGACCGAGTCGATGGTGGTCTTGTTTGTGGATCTCGACAGCTGGCCGGAAGTCATCGTCAGTCGGGAACCTGGCTGGCCGCGACTGGCAGATGTCGCGCTGCCATTGATGAATGAGATTATCTCAAAGCACTACCCGCCTGGCGGCACGGTGGTGCGTGCAATGGCCGCAAAGTTGCTCGCTGGCGGCATCATCAACCCGCACGTCGACAAACACCCGTCATTTCATATTGGCCATCGCATTCATGTGCCGATCACGACCAACCCAAGAGTGCGCTTCATGATTAACGGGCGCCCTTACCAGTTTGAGGTTGGCGAGGCCTATGAAATTAACAACCAGATGACCCATTCGGTGATGAACAAGGGCAGTGAGGACCGCATTACATTTATTTTTGACTATGTACCAGCCGACCAGATAGCGGCACTGGAAAAATAAAACGCGAGCAGCAAGACAGCCACTAAGAATATTGCAGTACTTCCTTCAGTTCATCGAGATACTGATCGTAGTGCCTCCAGAATTCCACCGCAGACTGGTAAATCGGCTGCCTGACCTGTTCCGAGCTGGCCGCACTCACAGGACACTGCTGCGAGGTTTTCACGACGAATCGCCTTCGCCTTTTGGTACTGTCCTAAATCTATGTGATGGAAGATGTCATCGAATGCCGGCTGCGAATCTTCTGCCACGTCAGATCAACAACTCACGCGGAGAGCCCGGCAGCTTTAATGACTTTGGGAATGGCCGCAAGATCGCGCGAGGCGATGATATTGACTCCGGCGATGCCCGGGATCTGTTGCAGCTCGGCAATAATCTCGGCGCAGATAGATATTCCCTCCGCTTCCGGATCTGCGGCTTTCTCGAGACGGTCAATGAGCACATCGGGCACCATCACATTTGGCCGGTTGTCACGAAGCCAGCGAGCGTCATCGGCCGACACCAGCACCGCAATTGCACCAAT
>QIHS01000319.1 GCA_003229095.1 Woeseia sp.
CGCGCGCCTCCAGCGCTCGCAATAGTACGCTGACACACAGGATGTCCATCTGCCTCCCGGCGTCGTTAACGTAGTATTCACGATCGACCTGATAGCCGGCAGCTTCAAGCAGATTGCCCAGCGTTGCGCCGTAGGATGCATGCCGGCCGTGCCCGACATGCAAGGGGCCGGTTGGGTTGGCGGAGACGAATTCGAGCAGTATCTTTGGTTTCTCGCGCGTGACCTGCTGCCCATAGGCGTCGCCAGCAGTCAGGAGCCCGGCAATCTCGCGATGATAAGCGCTTGCGCTGACATGAAAGTTGATAAATCCGGGTCCCGCAATATCGACTTTGTCGACCATGTCGCTCTCGGGAATCGCTTCTATGATCGATTGTGCAATTGCACGCGGGTTCTGGTCCACCATCTTCGTAAGACGCATGGCAAGGTTGGTGGTGAAATCCCCATGGCGGGAATCGCGCGTGCGTTCAACAGACGAACGAATCGTCCCTTTCTCCAGCACAGCGGAGAAATCGGGCAGCTCGTTCAATGCCTGCTCAAGCAATATTGCAATATCGTTTTTCAAGGATGTCTTTCCAAAGGAGCGTCGACTAAAACATGCACTGTGGCTGTGGGAGCGGCTTCAGCCGCGATCCCCTATACTAACGATCATTCAGAAAAGCTCAATCGGATCGACATCAACTGACCATCTGACTCGGCGCGCCTCTTTGCTGTTTTCCAGCGCCGCTCGCAACACGTCCAGCACTTTGTGCAGACCGGCACGATCCCTGCTTTGCAGCAACAACTGCGGCCAGCCTTGCGCTCCATCGGCGCACTGACCGGCCCGAGCACACGAACGCCATCGACACCTACCTGCTCAGCCATTCTGCGTGCTGTATCCAGAAACTGGTGTGCATCTTCGCGGCGGGTTGCAGCCGAGCGTATCAGTGCAAGTCTTGAGAATGGCGGCCAGGCTGCATTCTGCCGCTCAGTGAGTGTACTGGCCGCTACTTTCGGATAGCCGCCGGAGAACAACTCGTTCCAGAACGGATGTTCAGGGAATGCAGTTTGAATGATCACTTCACCCTGGCGCGCTTCCCTGCCCGATCGACCGCCGACCTGTATCAGACTTTGCGCGAGTCGCTCGCCGCCGCGAAAGTCGGTGCTGAACAACCCCTGGTCCGCGTTAATCACGACGACCAGCGTCAGGTTCGGGAAGTGATGACCTTTCGACAACATCTGCGTACCAATCAGGATGCGTGTGTCACCTGACGTTGCCAGCGCGAGCGCTTTGCTCATCGTCCCCTTGATACGTGTACTGTCGCTGTCGATGCGGGTAATGGTTTCTCCCGGAAAGCGGCTGCGTAGTGCATCTTCAAGGCGCTCGGTGCCATGGCCCAATGGCCTGCAGACCGACCCGCAGTCAGAACATTGGCTGTCAATGCGCCGCTGCGCGCCGCAATGATGGCACTTGAGCATGCTGTTCTTGGCGTGCACGGTCATGCGTGCGTCACACCGCGTGCATTCAGCAACGTTGCCACAGCCAGCGCAAATAAGTGTCGGCGCAAAGCCGCGGCGATTGAGATACACCAGCACTTGTCCATTGCGCGCTATGGTTTTTTCGATGGCATTGATGACCGGTTCGCTGAGCCCCTCGTACGCGTCGTAGCGAGTCAGGTCGACCAGACGCATCAGCGGAGGCACTGCCTTGCCGGCGCGCGAGGGCAGGCGCACGGATTGATAAGCATCATCTCGGCAACGCTGCAGTGTATCCAGTGATGGTGTTGCGGAACCGAGTACAATCGGGATTGCGAGCTTCTTCGCGCGCGCGATGCTTAAGTCGCGGGCGGAGTAACGCAAACCTTCCTGCTGTTTCAGCGAACTGTCGTGCTCTTCATCGACGATGATGAGGCCGGGATTCTTCAGTGGTGCGAATATCGCAGAGCGCGTGCCAACGATGAGTTGTGCGCTGCCATTTCGTGCACGACGCCATGCGGACAGTCGCTCGCTATCGGCCAGCGCGGAATGCATCAAAACGGGTTCGTAACCCAACCGGTTTTGAAATCGTCGCACGAGTTGCGGCGTCAATCCGATTTCAGGAACGAGCACCAGCACCTGTCGACCTGTCGGCCGGCAGACAGTTCGTCCTCGATCAGATGCAGGTAAACCTCTGTCTTGCCGCTGCCAGTGACGCCATCGATCAGCGTTGCGCTATAGCCTTTGGTCGCGCGAATCGTTGCAAGAGCAGCCTTCTGGTCCGGGTTGAGAAGAGGACCTTTCTGTTGCTCGCCCCTGGCCGGATCCTTTGCTACTTCCTGGTCTTCACCGACGCAGGTTTCTTCCAACAGGTTTTTGCTGATAAGGCTCTTCCGAAACGGACGCCATCCGGGCATGCGCTCATCGAGATCAGGAAATCTCAAGCTGCCGGCCTCTTTCACCAGTGACAACAATTCCGCCTGACGTCGGGCGCGTTTGCCCAGAACCTCAATATCCAGCGCATTGCCCTCGGCGGTAATCGACATCGTCTTGATGGTCACATCCAGCGCTTTGCCCTGTCGCAGTGGCACCGGCAGTGCGGCCGCAACAACTTCTCCTATCGGGTGATGGTAATAATCACTCGTCAGC
>QIHS01000499.1 GCA_003229095.1 Woeseia sp.
AATTCACGCTGGCCGCCGGACGCACCGCCCTGCGAACCCGGCAACTGCACCGAGTGCGTTGCATCGAAAACCACCGGGCAGCCTGTGCCTCTCAGCACCGCAAGACTGCGCATGTCGGATACAAGGTTGTTGTAGCCGAACGAAAAACCACGTTCACAGACCATGATGTCGTCATTGCCAGTCGACTTCGCTTTGTCGACCACATTCTGCATTTCCCAGGGGGACAGGAACTGGCCTTTTTTGATGTTGACGGGTAGGCCCGCATTGGCAACATTCAGGATGAAATTTGTCTGGCGACAAAGGAACGCTGGCGTTTGCAATACATCTGCGACTTCGACAACTTCATCAAGTGGCGTGTCCTCGTGCACATCTGTCAAGATCGGAACGCCCAGCTGCCGTTTCACTTCGGCGAGTATGCGCAGCCCCTCCTCCATACCCGGACCGCGAAAACCGTCTTTCGAACTGCGGTTGGCTTTGTCGTAAGAAGATTTATAGATAAACGGAATACCGAGTTCAGCCGTGATTTCCTTGAGCGTACCGGCCGTATCGATGGCCGATGCCTCGCCTTCCACGACGCAGGTGCCCGCGATCAGGAAAAAAGGTTTATCCGCACCGACATCGAAGCCGCATAATTTCATGCCTGGGCCGCCTTCGGCACGTCGGCGCTTCTCGCCGTTACGGTCGCGCGAATGAAACTGGTGAACAGCGGATGACCGTCACGCGGATTGGACGTGAATTCAGGATGGAACTGGCTGGCAACGAACCACGGGTGATCCGGCAGCTCAATCATTTCAACCAGATCATCGACGGACAGCCCGGAAAAGCGAACCCCTGCTTTCTCCAGTGGTTCGCGATAGTTGTTGTTAACCTCGTAACGATGACGGTGGCGCTCGTGAATGGTGGGCGCGTCATACGCGGACGCGACCAGCGAGCCGTCCTGTAGAAATATTTCCTGCGCACCCAGGCGCATTGTGCCGCCCATATTCGAGGTTTCACTGCGCTCCTCTCTTTCGCCGGCACTGGTTTCCCACTCGGTAATCAGTGCGACGACCGGGTGGTCTGTGCCGCGATGAAACTCCGTGCTGTGCGCGCCTTCAAGGCCAGCCAGATTGCGCGCGGCCTCAATGACGGCGACCTGCAGCCCCAGGCAAATGCCCAGGTAAGGCACATTGTTTTCACGCGCGTAACGCACCGCAGCGATTTTTCCTTCGATGCCGCGATCGCCAAACCCGCCCGGCACGACGATGCCGTCCATGTCCTTGAGGCACTCGGCGCCATTGCGCTCAATGTCCTGCGATTCGAAATAATGAATGTTGACGCGGGTTCGGGTGTGAATGCCGCCATGCAACAGTGCCTCACTCAGCGAAATGTAGGCGTCACGCAGATTGACGTATTTGCCGACCATCGCAGCTTCAGAATTTTTCTTGGCGTCGACGATCGCTTGCCATTCACTCAAGTTCGCCGGCGGCAAATCCAGCTTGAGAATTTCCGCGACAATATCGTCCAGACCTTGTTTGTGCATGATCGCCGGAATCTTGTACAGGTCGTCCACGTCGTAGGCCGAGATGACGGCACTTTCTTTGACGTTTGTGAACAGCGCGATTTTTTGCCTCTGCTCATCCGGCAAGGGTTTTTCGGAACGGCACACCAGGATATTCGGCTGAATGCCGATAGAGCGTATCTCTTTGACCGCGTGTTGCGTGGGCTTGGTTTTGATCTCGGCCGAGGTCGCAATATAGGGCACCAGGGTCAGGTGAACATAGACGACCTTGTCAGCGCCCAATTCGATGCCCATCTGCCGGATCGCCTCAAGGAAGGGCAAAGATTCGATATCGCCGACCGTCCCGCCGATCTCCACGAGGCAGATGTCTGCATCGCCCGCGCCTTTTTTGACGCTGTCGATGATCTCGTTGGTGATGTGCGGGATGACCTGCACTGTTGCGCCGAGATAGTCGCCACGGCGCTCCCTGGCAATCACAGTCTCGTATATGCGACCCGTCGTGAAATTGCTGTTGCGCCCGCAGGTGGTGCGCACGAAACGTTCGTAGTGGCCCAGGTCGAGATCGGTTTCGGTGCCGTCCTCAGTGACAAATACCTCGCCGTGCTGGAACGGGCTCATCGTGCCCGGATCCACATTGATGTACGGGTCCAGCTTGATCATGGAAATGGACAGGCCGCGCGATTCCAAGACAGGCCGAGGTTATCCCCTTGCCAAGGGATGACACCACGCCACCTGTGATAAATACATACGAAGTCATAGATCAGCCAATCGGTTTCCGGACGGCGGGAATAT
>QIHS01000152.1 GCA_003229095.1 Woeseia sp.
GCACTTGCGTTCAGATGCGAGCAGATTACGCACGGCACACCGTCCGGAATAGACAATCACATCGCAACATTCAGCGAGCCATTGCTTTTCAGCAAAGCAGATTCAGCGCATCGCAGGGCTGTCGATCTGACAGAGTTACCACCTTTGGTTATTGCACAAAGCAGCCAACGCGGCAGTACAAAAGAGATGGTCGCCGGCGTTCGTCATCGCCACGATCGCAATAAGGAAATCTATCAGTCGATATTCGACCAAATTGACAACATTTCGCTCGCCGGCGCAGCGGCGTTGGAGAAACGTAACTATGCAGAGCTTGGCACCCTGATGAACGTGTGTCAGGGTTTGCTGAACGCAATTGAAGTATCGACGCCCGAGCTCGAACGGATGATTAGTGTTGCGCGTGATGCCGGTGCAGCCGGGGCCAAAGTGACGGGTGCCGGTGGCGGTGGTTCTATTGTTGCGCTGTGCCCGAATACGGTCTGCGAAGTTTCCTCGGCACTCGAAGCTGCAGGATTTGACACGATCCCCTTGACGGAGAACTAGATGCAGGAATCATCCCCAAAAATTGTGTCTTCAGAAGACGAGTGTTTGATTGTTGTAGACGCAGACGACAACGCAAGCGGCTTCCTGAGCAAGGCAGAATGCCACGACGGGGACGGCGTTTTACATCGCGCATTTTCCGTTTTTCTCTTCAATCGACACGGAGAATTGTTGCTGCAGCAACGCGCGGCAAGCAAGCGGCTGTGGCCGTTGTACTGGTCAAACAGTTGTTGCAGTCATCCGCGTCAAGGTGAATCGATTGAAGAGGCTGCCGGCAGGCGGCTGCACGATGAGCTGAATGTGAATGCAGCGCTCGAGTTCGTATACAAGTTCACCTACCAGGCAGCGTTCCGTGATCTGGGGTCGGAGCACGAACTCTGCCATGTGTTGCTGGGCGTTCTCGACGGCGAGGCACGCGCCAATGAAACAGAGATAGCAGCGGTTCGATACGTGTCGGCTGATGAGCTTGTGCGACAGTTCGATGAGGCGCCGGATGAATTCACGCCGTGGTTCAAACAGGAATGGCAGCAATTGACGGACGAATTTGCGGTGACGTTGGCGCGCTACACGTCGCCCGGCTGAAACACGTTCAGCCTACGTAGCGGTAGTACTCTATGCCGATATCCTGAAACTGCCGCTCGTCGGTTCGACCGACCTTGTCGATGACAAATTCATTTCTTGGCAGAAAATCGAGGCCCGGCGCGCGCCGGCCTGCATGCAGAGCAATGTATTGTTCTTCGTTAAGATCAACCGCAAACTCCATCGATTCGGCAAAACCGATCCTGGCGGTTGCTTCCCGCCACTGCTCCGCGACGACAAAGGGAATCACTTCGGCGGCATCGCCGCTGCCATAACCCAGCGTCAGCAATTCCTCGCCTGCCAGGTCGAGGTTTTCATCCGCAGCCTGTTCAAAGCCTGCTGCGATCCATGCCGGCAATGCGGCAGTGTAGAGATTTCCGAGGTCCAGCATCGTATCGCTGCCGAGTGCCAGCTTGTCGAGGATTTCACGCCGGTATCGGCGCGAGGCACGGAATATTCGAAACACCGCCATGGTCAGCGGATAGGCCTCGTAGTTCAGGCGTTCCGGATCGGCGAGTGCAATAATTTCCGGTTGGCTGCCCATCTCCTGCAGCAGCGCTTGCGGATCGATGCCAGCTTCGTAACAGAAAGACGCGAGTTCCGCGCGATCTTCCGATGAGCCATTGCCCAGCGCAAACAGGTAGGCAATCGCAAAACCGGTCTCCGGCATTCGACGGTATGGCCGATGCATAAAGACACGTTGCAACGAGCGCAGATAGTCAGCGGCATGCAAGCCACGTTTTTCATACATATCCGCGAGTGCCTGCAACGTCGCTTCGATATAGCAGGTGGTGGAGTACTTGCCGTTGAAAACCGGGAAGTCCTGCACATGGTGGCCTTC
>QIHS01000506.1 GCA_003229095.1 Woeseia sp.
TCCTGGCCTCAGTCGGCGCCGACTGCCCACACCTCGATCACGTCACGACCCAGGGCGCATATGCCGGACTTACCGGAATGGTGACTCTTTTCGCCTACTGGCTGGCGGGAATCTACGAATCACCCTACGTGTTGCTGATTGCGATCGTGGTTCTGTTTATCAGTATGACAACAGCAATGAAATTCTTCGGTGCGGAGACCGTACCGTCGCGAGAAACAAGGTGACGCAGGCGGCCTGGAACGCTTGCAAGAGAGCGAAACGAACCCGGTCTGCGAACCTTTGACCCGAAAAATGAACGCTGGGAAATCGTATGGACCATCAAGGGCATGGCAGGATTCACCCATATTCGTGCTAAATCCGGCGACGACGGAAATAACGTAATGCACTATGTGTCGCCGTTGCCAAACCCGCTACGGCGCATCACTTTTTATCCCACAGATACTGATAGCTGGCGCTGGACACTGGAAATTTCCACGGATGACGGCGAAAACTGGCTCGAGGTCTATCGCATCAAAGCCACTCGCAGCCAATAGCCCTGCGGAAGTACGGCCTCAGGCCCCTGCGGACGCAAAAAAACGCTGGACAGGGCATTGAAAAACCTGAGAAAATTGCTTGACTATTGCTTTGAGGAGCCTATAGTCCGCCGTGCTTGTAAGTCAGTTTCGAATTTATGGCCCCATGCCGATGTCTCTATTTTAGTTTCTCGTCCTGTTTTTCATAAGTCCAGCTTCACTTTCAGCACAACCGCCTTCTCACGAGGGCTATACTTTTGTTTAAATAGGAATTGAAAATGTCTACTGTTACCGGAACCGTAAAGTGGTTTAACGAAGCTAAAGGCTTTGGCTTCATCGCAAGAATCAGGCCCAGACGTATTTGCACACTTCAGTGCAATCACTGGAGATGGCTTCAAGACGCTGGCTGAAGGCCAGAAAGTCGAGTTCACTGTTACACAGGGCCAGAAAGGCCCGCAGGCAGAGAACATCGTCGCCGTTTGATTATCGACGAGCTTGAAAAACGAAGGTGGAGCTGAAAGGCTCCACCTTTTTTTTGCTCGCATTTTGAGTGTGGCAAATTGGTGCAACGAGAATAGTTGTGAAAAAGATCGCCCTGTTTGTTGATGTGCAAAACATCTACTACACCTGCCGGCAAGCCTATGGCCGCCAGTTCAACTACAAAGCGTTGTTGAATAAAGTCAGTGCCGGTGGCGAAATCGTGTCAGCGAAAGCCTACGCAATTGACCGTGACGACGACCAGCAGAAAAAATTCCAGTCCGCCCTCCGGCACATGGGCTTTACGATCAAACTCAAACCCTATATCCAACGCAGCGATGGCTCGGCGAAGGGTGACTGGGATGTCGGCATCACCATTGACGTGTTAGAAGCTGCCGACGATGTTGACATCGTTGTTCTGTTATCCGGTGACGGGGACTTCGATCTCTTGCTGAAGAAAATCAGGGATAACTACAAGACCCGAACTGAGGTTTACGGCGTGCCGGCACTCACTGCCAATTCGCTGATAAATTCGGCCAGCCTCTTTCATCGAATCGGCGAGGACCTTTTATTGTGATTGCGATCGCTATCTAAAAACGGCGATCAGTTCGCTTTATGTAGATATCCATTTCGCCTTCTTCATACATTTGCAAATAGAAAGAGTCCGGGTCACAAGTGTAGGGAAAGATGACCGCGGCATCGTTGCGTTGCCACTGCCGCCGCCGAACGGGAGGCCGAAGATAGTTTTCCGGGTCATGTACCGTCAGCACTGCCGACAAGGTCATGCCGTCCTCGCTCAATGAATTGCGTTCTTCCTAGCTTGCGCGGCGTTGCCTGCCTGACGAACGACGATGCTGGCCGCCCGGTTTCTTGGGCGCGCCACTGCGGCGACTTCTTGGCTTCTTGCTGCGATTGCTGGTCGAACGATTACCGCGACCCTGAGTGACCGGTTCTGCCTTAATGCGTTTGTCCGGCTCATAGCCCTGAATAATTTCCTGGGCAATTCGGCAGTCAAGTAATTTTTCGATTTCGGCAAGCAGTTTAAGCTCGTCGACGCAGACCAGTGACACGGCGTGACCGTCATGTCCGGCACGCGCGGTACGCCCGATACGATGCACGTAATCTTCAGGAACGAACGGTAACTCGTAGTTAGCTTGTCGATATCGAGGCCACGTGCGGCGATATCCGTCGCCACCAGCACCCTGATCTTGTTGTCCTTGAAGTCACGCAGTGCACGCGTCCTTGCAGCCTGAGATTTGTTGCCGTGAATTGCAGCAGCGGTCAATCCATCGTCGGATAGCTGCTGGGCCAGGCGGTTCGCGCCGTGCTTCGTTCGTGTGAAGACCAACACCTGTTGCCAATTCTCCGCACCGATTCG
>QIHS01000077.1 GCA_003229095.1 Woeseia sp.
CGATGTTCCAGCCGGCGCCGGATTGAATGTGAAAAGATTCGGAAAAATTGCCTTGATTAATCGCCAACGACACGTTGTTCAGGCTATTCAGATACATCAGCGGTTTTCCTACGGCCACACGACCAAAGGTTGGAAAATAGGGTAACGTCTGTCGCAGTATCAGATCGTCGCCGTTGGAGATTTCTATCGTGACCTGATCGCCCGCTTCCAGTTGCAACTTTCGAAATGTTGCACGATCGATATTGGTCCATATGTTGCCATATTGCGGGTCAAGTATTTCAATATTTCCCAGTACCCGGTTCCCTTCAAATCGTGGTTTTTGGTATGGAATAAGCATGACTTCCGCAGCCAGTTCTCGACCCACTTCCGCAAATGAAATTATGCCAGCTGCAAGTCGTGCGCCGGTATACGCATAGACATCGCGGCCATGGAATGTGTAAGATTTCTCTGAGTTGGCGAGCCGATTCACCGCCTCGTCGATTTCACGAACTGCTTCTATGCCAAGCTGCTCGGCAACCGCCGTCAGGCTGCCGTTGTCCGGCGATACAAAATAGTGGCCAGAGCGGGTTTTGAGCACGACCGACTTCCGATTCGTTCCAACGCCCGGGTCAACAACCGATACGAACACCGTGCCTTTCGGCCAGTATTCGGCCGCTTGTGCGAGCCTGAGGGACGCCTCCCATATATTATAGGCGGGAACTTCGTGGGTAAGGTCATAGATATCCAGTTCCTGCGATACGCTGACGGCCACACCTTTCATGGACGCTACAGCAGAATCCTTAACGCCGAAATCCGACTGAAATACCAGCGGATCAGCGGCCTATGGTGGCAGTGAGTGCCAGGCGTTGGCGTCTGTTCTTGCTCGATAATGTTTTTTCGAAATTCATATAGTCTTGTCCCAATAGGCCGATATTCACCTTCGGTGTAGTTCTCCCCGGCGGCGATAAGTAATTAGACCTATGGTCCATTTTACTCATGAAAGGTTGCATGCCAGAGGTCAGTAAATGGCGCTGCGACCAATAACTAGTGGACAGGTCAATACCACCATTCATTACTCTAAAACAAAAGTTGCGATAGTACGAGAAAAAAAACTATTCGGGCTAGCAAATACGACCGAGTGAAATCCTGATTGCCGCGCCGTTAACGCCGCTGGATTCCTCGGTCGCGAGAAACACGATCAACTCAGCTACTTCCCCGGTCGTGGCGCCGCGTGATGCCAGCAACGCAGCCGTTGCTCGACCAATACCGCGGCCGCCTCCCGTGACCATAGCCACCCGACCTGCTACTCCAGCCATGCCCTCGGCGTGAAATCTCAAATCGAGCATAGAGAATCGTGAACACCGGCCTTGCCTATACGCGTTGAATTTCAGCCGAAGAACTTTTCCTCAACTTTGCGCCAGGTAGCTAATTCAACCTGGTTCCCGGATGACTTTAGCGATCGTTGAGTTGTAAACTCGACATATTGATTGCGGCAACGATTTGCCGGCAATTCATTAGTGGACCGACTTTCCTGCGGCACTGCACGTAACCGCAGAACGGTGGAGAAAAGTATGAACAGTTCGGATCGACGATTGGGCATGGACAAGGACATCAGCCGCCGCGATTTTCTTAACGGTGCCAGTGTCGCAATTGGTGCTTCGCTGATTCCGGGACCATCGTCTGCACAGGATATCGGTGCCCAGGATTTGCCCGGTTACTACCCACCCGAAATCACCGGCATGCGTGGTTCTCATCCGGGCTCTTTTGAATCGGCGCACCTGGCGCGCGATGGCACCTCTCGTGCGGTTGGTGATTTGGCTCAGTCATCGGACGGCAGATAAATTGTTCCCGGCTTGCGGAGCGCGGGCGAGGAAAATCGACTGGTGACTGACGAACGTGCTTATGGTTTGCTGGCTGATGCGATACTCGTTGTTCATTTCGCGTTCGTCGTATTCGTCGTTCTCGGCTTCATACTCATTCTGATCGGTCTGCTGGCTCGCTGGTCATGGGTGCACAATCGAATATTTCGTAGCGCGCACCTTGCCGCTATTGCCGTCGTCGTTGTACAGGCATGGTTGGGGCAACTCTGCCCTCTGACTATCTGGGAAAACAAATTGCGCCAACTGGCCGGACAATCCGGATACACAGAATCGTTTATCGAATACTGGCTGCACAAGGCTCTTTTCTATCAGGCTGCGCCGTGGGTGTTCACAGCCGTCTACACTTGCTTCGGTGCGTTGGTTCTAGTCGTCTGGTTACTTCGTGGCCGCAGTAAAAAACAGACAGAAAATCGCGATTAGCGTCACGCTCGCGATTCGGCATCACGTTAGCAGGCTGCTAGCCCGGGCTAGTACAGCTAGTGCAGCAACCGAGTATTGGTGTATGCACCATACCAACCGAACCAAAACGCGCTGTGCGATGGTAGTCGCGCCAGCGACATGCCGTTGTGCTTCGACAGCCTGTCCTCGAATAGAGTCCAGCTTTCGCCCTCCTCATCCAGCAGCGATTCGTCACCGTCCCAGCTGCTGAAGCGCAGACCATCGGTCTCGTATGCGCGCATTGCGCCGCTGTTATCGGTAACGACAATGAACTGTAGTAGTGGGTTGGCCCGGGCGTATCTCGCAGCAATCGCCAGCGGTGCCTCATCGCTGTCATCGAACACCAGCCCTAAAACTTCGGCCTTATTTGCAAGCCGTTCATCCAGCTGCGAGCTATTGAACATGAGTTTGTCTGTTGCGAAGTAGTCACGATACGCGACGCCCTCACCGTAGTTGCGGCTAAAGCCGGTGTCAATTGACAAGACTTTGGTTTCGGGATGTCGCCGCCGCCACTCTCCCCATGTCGTCGTTACGAGCGTCCGTCGAGGCAGGCGAATGCCCTTGCCAACCAATGGACCGACCACGGGTTTGCCCCACATTGTGTTCCACAACGATTGTGTGGCCTTGTCGTACATGAGCTTGTTCGATCGAAACAGAAAGCCGCTGGTTCCCATCTCGTATTGAACTGCCGAGACGGTTGTCTCATAGAGAATCATGGAGCCGCACAGTGTGCAGTAGACGCCGACCACTGGAATATCACCCACAGTGTCGACAAACATCTCGTGCCAGGCCAGGATTCGTTTCGGGTAGGCCCTAACGTCGCCGTCAATTTCCAGGCCAAAGACAACGTTGTCATCTTCCAGGTAGTCTGCATTCGCAGCAGCGATCATGCGCGGTTCACGCAGGGGTGGAATTCCATCCTGAACGACACCGCCCCAGCGAATTTCGTCCAACTGAATAGTGCTTTTGC
>QIHS01000379.1 GCA_003229095.1 Woeseia sp.
GTCATCTCTAGTCCTGTTTTTGTTCACTGAGAAGGTCTGCGCTTACACAGGCTTCGCCGCGAAAAATAATGCGGGCAGTCCGAATGACACCAGCACTCTCAATACCTTGTGGACCAACAACAATTCGCACTGACATCGTGCCGCTGGCATGTTCGATGATAATCGCCTCCTGCTGACCATCAGGCAATCGCGCAACACCGTTTGCCACTGAGCCCGGTAGTGTGCAAGCCGTGGCAACAGTTACGGCGCCGAGAACACCAATGGACTGGTGGCATACCCGGGGAATGAATGTACGGGTTGAGATATGCCCCGTGCCTTGTGGTGCGGCGACCAGGCACATTTTAGGAACGGTTTTTTCTTCGACATCGCCGAGATTCATCATCGGTCCAACTTTGCGGCGTAGTGACTCAATGCGCGCTTTCAGTTCTCGATTCGCGTCAAGTTCGTCCGGCGATTCGTAGCCCTTGATGCCAAAGTTTTCGGCGCGAACCAGAACGACGGGCATGCCGTTGTCGATACAGGTCAGGTCGAGTCCGTCTATTTTGTCTCGCACGTTTCCAGTCGGTAGCAATGAACCGCAAACTGATCCGGCGACGTCAGGAAAATCACAGATGATTGGCGAGCCCGTGCCCGGCACACCCGCGATGGCCGTATCACCTGAATAATTGACGATGCCGTTTGGCGTTTCGACCGTCAGCATGGAGCAACTGCCAGTGTTTAGCATGTGAACCCTGACTTTCGTTCGCGGCGAGTCTGCGTCGATCATGCCGGTCTCGATTGCGTACGGGCCAACCCCTGCAAGCAAGTTGCCGCAATTCTGGCCGGCACTGACACGGCCATCTATTGGCACTACCTGCAGGAACAGGTAATCGACATCGGCATCGTCCCGTGTGGAAGGGCCAACAATAGCGACTTTGTTGTTCAGTGGATGGCCACCGCCGATGCCGTCGATTTGCAACGCGTCCGGCCCGCCCATGATCTGTAACAGGACCTGATCCCGTATGGATTCATCAGCAGGAAGGTCGCCACGTTGAAAATACAGGCCCCTCGATGTGCCACCACGAATTATTGTGCATGGGATTGTTTTCTGGCGTGTGCTCATAGCCGGCTATGATGCCTTTATCTACTTCCGCTTGCACTAGTGAGCGGTTTTTCACCATGTTAAAACCAGTAGTGCGGCTGACGAGGAATCTGTAGCATTGTTTTGCTCAGTCGCTCATCAGAAAGACAAGAAAGGAAGCGATCGTATGCGTACAGAAGACGCGTCGCCGCTGCAATTGCAGGGACCATCCTCGCCTGCGGTCGCACAGAAGAGAATTGATTTATCGTAAAGTCAGTGGTTGTGGCGTGCAGGGGCGTTGTTGCCAAGAACAAAATCTTGCAACAGTTTCGCTACTTCATCCGGCGCTTCCAGCGGAATCATGTGGCCGCTCTCCGCCACGATGTTCAGTTCAGGATCGTCGAGATGTTTGGCGAGTTCCATACCGGCTTCGTGCGGCGCCATGCGATCATTTTCAGCGAGAATAACCTGCGTCGGACAGCAAATGGCAGCGGCTGCCTGCTGTCCGTTCTGGTATGAATTGCATGCCTTCAGGTCCGCGGCCAACGCGCATGGCGCGTTAGCAAGCAGGACTTTGCGGCCAGCGGTGATGGTCGAACCCGCCGGCGAGCGTTTGTGATCGAGGTGGGCAGCCGGGCCGAAC
>QIHS01000235.1 GCA_003229095.1 Woeseia sp.
GGCCATAAGCGCTAACGAGTTTTTCTTTCAATTCGTCCATGCGGGATTCGTGGCAGATAATGCGTCGAGTTGACGTGCAGCGCTGACCTGCCGTGCCGACGGAGCCAAATACGATTCCTGGAATAGCGATATCGAGATTCGCAAATTCGTCGATGATAATTGCGTTATTGCCGCCAAGTTCCAGCAGCCACTTGCCCATTCTTGATGCGACACGCACGCCGACCTGTTTGCCAACCTCGCAGGAACCCGTAAAAGAGACGAGATCAACACGCCTGTCATCGACGAATTGCTGTGCAAGAACGTTGTCCGCGTCGTTAAAGAGGTAGAAGATTTCCGGCAAACCGGCACCCTTCAGCGCCTGATTGCAAATTTTCTGCACTGCGACCCCACAAAGCGGCGCTTTGGGAGAGGGCTTCCAGACGTTGACGTTGCCGCAGATTGCGGCAATGCAGGCATTCCAGGACCAGACTGCAACCGGGAAATTAAATGCAGTGATGGTGCCCACAAGACCCAAGGGGTGCCATTGCTCGTACATACGATGGTCTGGACGTTCGGAGTGCATTGAGTTGCCGTAAAGCATGCGGGATTGGCCGACCGCAAAATCGCAGATGTCGATCATTTCCTGAACTTCACCATCGCCTTCCGCTTTGATCTTGCCCATTTCCAGCGAGACCAGGCTGCCGAGCGCATCCTTTTTCTCACGCAGCGCATTTCCAATACGGCGCACGGCATCGCCACGTAACGGCGCCGGTATCTTCCTCCATTCAAGAAAGGCCTCTCTTGCCTGGGTGATCAATTGCTCATATTCGGCTGCTGTCGTGGATCGCACGCTGGCAATCACCTCGCCGCTGGAAGGATTGATCGACTCGATTAGCTTCGCGCTGGTGTCCTCGAGCGAACGGGAACCGAGCCAGGTGCCTGGGTTAGTTCGTTCGAGACCCAGTTCATTCAGAATGTCTTGCATGTTGTACTCCGAAAATTGGAGGGGACAGTGCTTGCGGCCCCGGATTCATGGCCAATGGCAGGCGCGCATTGTGCCAATGTGCAGCCGACCTTTCCAGCGTAGTGCGAGGAAAACCGCTGATTTTTGGTCAGGCGACACAAGTGGCTGTCCTAAAATTTGCTGCTCAAAGTTGGTTTGCCGAGAGCGATGGATGTCCTGAAATTTCCTCTCCTCAATTATTCCTCCAGAACGATGGATGTCCTGAAAATATGCTGCCCCAGAACGATGGATGTCCTGAAAATATGTTGAAATTATGTCGCCGTATTCGACTTGAATTAGTGAGTGTAAGCACCTGATTGCATGAGAAACTTTTGCGTCGTACGGGCGGCATAGTCCGCGAAGTGGAGACCAGGACGGGAGTTCTGGCTGGGTAAGCAAATCAGGCAGGCACACCGTTGAGCAATTCCGACACACAAACTGAATGGCAGCCATCGAGCTGGCGATCGTGCGCTGCGGAGCAGCAGCCTAACTATCCGGATCAAGTGGCGCTGGACAAGGCGATCGATGATCTGGGGCGTCTGCCGCCGATTGTGAATTCCTGGGAAATCGAAGCGTTAAAGGAGCAGATCGCCAGGGCGCAGCAGGGAGAAGCATTCGTTTTGCAAGGTGGCGACTGTGCAGAGAGCTTTGATGACTGCACATCTGAAAATATTGTCGCGAAGCTCAAAATACTTCTGCAGATGAGCCTGGTGATGCTCTACGGCCTCAAGAAACCCGTCGTACGGGTCGGCAGAATGGCGGGCCAGTATGCCAAACCCCGTTCGGCAGATACTGAGACTCGGGATGGCATAGAGCTGCCCAGTTTTCGTGGCGACCTGGTCAATCGAAATCCATTCACATCGGAAGACCGCATTCCAGATCCTCAATTGTTGCTGCGCGGCTATGAGCGAGCGGCGCTAACACTGAACTTCGTTCGCTCACTAATCGACGGCGGTTTCGCCGATCTTCATCATCCGGAAAACTGGGATCTGGATTGGGTCGGGCATTCCACCACAGCTGGCAACTATCGTGAGATCGTAAGTTCGATTTCCGATTCCCTGGATTTCATGGAATCAATACTGGGTCGCGCCGTCCACCAGACACAACGCGCAGACATTTATGCAGCACACGAGGGTTTGCACCTTAGCTATGAACAGTCGCAAACACGTTACCTGGATCATCGCAATCGATGGTACAACCTGACGACACATTTTCCCTGGATAGGTATGCGAACCGCGCAACTCGACGGCGCGCATGTCGAATTTTTTCGTGGCATCAAGGTGGGCCCGGGAATGACGAAAGAGTGGCTACAAGGCCTTGTCAAAGTGCTGAACCCTGACAATGAGGCGGGTCGTATTAGCCTGATTCACCGATTCGGTGCAGGAACGATCAAAGACGGCTTGCCGGCATTGATAGACGCTGTCAATGAGACGGGTTCACCGGTGCTCTGGATATGCGACCCGATGCACGGCAACACTGAAAGCACTGCGGATGGCACGAAGACGCGTCGCTTCAATATCGTCGGCGAACTTGAATCTGCATTCGAGGTGCATGCGTCGATGGGCAGTTACCTGGGCGGTGTGCATCTGGAACTTACCGGTGAAAATGTGACTGAATGTACTGGCGGTGCCCGCGGTCTGAAGGACGCTGATCTCGCGCGCGCATATAAGTCGCAAGTAGATCCCAGGCTAAATTACGAGCAAGCGATGGAAGTTGCAATGCGCATTGCCGGCCTTTCGAAAATAAACGGTTCTTCGCG
>QIHS01000281.1 GCA_003229095.1 Woeseia sp.
TTTTTAGCCCGCTTGGGCAGATCGGCCTGAGTGAAGTGGGTGCGGTCGCCAGCACCAATGATGCAACGCAGCGAGGTGATGATTTCGCGGCGAGTTTCGATGTTTCAGACGCATTTAACCCGCGTTCCTTGCTCATTGCGATCAGCCGTATAGACGGAATTACCCGTGCCGGCATTACGCCCTCTGCCGGATTCATCAGCGAAGACGGCAGTTCGAGCCACATTTTGTCCGGCCTGGGTTCAGTCGTTCACCTGGGCGAAGGATCTGAGCACCTTGTCCGTCATGGTGCGATTGTCGTGGTCAACTTCGGCGATTCTGGCAGCTATCTCGCTGGCGGCTCGCGTGCTTCGGCGGTGCAGGTTCTTCGCGCGGCCCTTGACGATGCCGCCGATTATCGCAGCAATAAAGCCGCTTTCGAACGCGGTGACTGGCGAGATTACTCCGTCAGTCAAACCGACCTCGAGGTGCTGCAGAAAGTACTCGATCGGAGTACTGCACTGTTGTTTAACGTCAATCGGGCCAGCGACATCAGCGTTGTCCTGAAGCTTGCAGCCGACTACAACATACGCGCAATCATCGCCGGCGGCGCTGAGGCCTGGATGGTGGCAAATGAGCTTGCCGTCGCAAACGTGCCAGTCATCCTCGATGGCATCAACAATCTTCCCGGTTCTTTCGATGGAATTAATGCTCGACTGGATTCAGCTGAGCTTCTGGTTTCTGCGGGCGTGACGGTTGCATTCGGCGCCAGCGCACAAACGCACAACGCGAGGCTGCTGAGCCAATCGGCCGGAATCGCCGTTGCAAACGGGCTCACCTGGGACCAGGCGCTGGAGGCGATTACGCTTGCTCCCGCGCAGATTTACGGCCTGTCCGCGACCGTCGGCAGCATTGAATCAGGCAAGGAAGCTGACCTCATCCTGTGGGCTGCGGATCCGCTGGAGATAAGCAGCTACCCCGAGCAGGTATTCATCAAGGGGGTCGCGGTTTCAATGGAAAGCCGGCAAACCCTGCTCAGGGACCGTTATCTGCAGACCGGGTCGGATAAGCCGCCTGCATTTCGGCACTAGCGCAAAAATTCTGCTCTTCTGCGACGAACGGGCAAAACAGACTGCAGAGTGCGTTACATTTGAGTTACATTTTCACTACATACGCGATACAATGTACGCATGCCTCGCAACAAAATCGCAACGCTTAACCTCAGAATCGATCCCGGCATTAAAGAAGCCGTACGTGAGGCTGCGCTCATTGAACACCGCAGCGTCGCCAACATGGTCGAAATCCTGATCCGACGCTATTGCGATGAGGCCGGAATTGTCATTCAAACTGAGATCTTCCCAGGGAACACGCATGGATGAAAAAATGATCAAGGCCATGGTCGCTGCAGGCGCGATCCGGAAAATCAACATTATCGGCAATGGCGCCCGCTTTCACATCGAGGCCAACACACCCAACGGCGCCATTACCGCAGAAACGCACAAAGGCAAGATCAAGACCTGGGTGACGCTGGATGCGGCGGCAAAGTGGGTTCGTTCAATCGGCATCGGCAGCGCCCAGATCAACCTGGCCCGCTGGCAACCAGGCCAGCGAGAGTTACAGATCTGAAGCCCTGAAGAGAAAATTGCTGGCGAGGCTTGACTCTCCTGCGGAGGGAGACACTAAGATCAATTCTCAGCCAGTAACCGGAAGAAAATCCAATGAACAGTCTTTTCCCCGTCATCGTCAGCACCGACCTGCCCGCCTGCAAAAACTTCTACGAATCACTTCTCGGTATGAAACCGGTGTTTGAACTCGACTGGTATATTCAAATGCAGTCTCCGAGCGACACCAACCTGCAGATCGCATTTGTTGCGAAAGGTCACGACAGCGTGCCGACGGGATACGGAAACGACCCAACCGGCGTTATCGTAACCGTCGAGGTAAACGAGGTTGATCCGGTTTTCAAAAAAGCGATGACAATCAATGCACCGGTCGTATTCGAACTCAAAGATGAAGAATGGGGTCAGCGCCACTTCATGGCACGTGATCCGAATGGGTTGCTTGTCGACCTGGTGCAGATGATCGAACCCAGCGAGGCGTACGCAAGCCACTTTCAATGACCAGCAATAAGACCAACAGTTCGAACCTCATGCCCATCGGGCGGTTTTCGAATGCCTGCCGTCTGAGCATCAAGGCACTCAGATACTACGACGAACGCGGGCTACTGGTCCCCGCGTTCGTTGATCCGGACACCGGCTATCGCTACTACCGTAACGATCAGTCAAGAGACGCAGTGATGATTGCGCTGCTGCGTTCTCTCGACGTGCCGCTCGA
>QIHS01000452.1 GCA_003229095.1 Woeseia sp.
CTGTGTTGATCGCCGGCTTTTCTCCTATCCCATACAAAATTTTTACCATTTCAGCTGGCGTGGTTGCGCTTAGTTTTCCGGCGTTTGTCATAGCCTCGTTAGTTGGCCGCGGCGCCCGATTCTTTCTGGTCGCCGGGCTGGTTGTTGCCGGAGGTGAGAAGATGGAAGTCTTGTTGCCAAAGTACATCGAACGAATCGGCTGGAGTGTGGTTGCGCTGGCGGTAGCACTGGGCGTCTATTTCACACTTTGGCACTGATGAAAAACATCGTGGGCGGCGACAAACGACAGCTTGGCCGGTGCTGGCAGCGGCGAGCGCTGTTGATTGTTGTCATGTTGATTGCGGGTTGTTCGTCGAACACGCGCTGGGACCACACGCCTTCTCAAAGTCACATTGTGCGATCCGGTGAAACGCTGTTCACAATCGCATTTCGCTACGGCAAAGACCATCGGCAACTTGCGCGCTGGAACAAACTCGGCGACGGCTCCTTGATTTACCCTGGCCAGTCAATCCGCCTGACGCCACCACCAGGCGGCGCTACAGCAAGTACACGCTCCAGACCGGCGGCGCCGCCCAAACGCACTGTCCCGGCGCCGCCAGCGGATCCTCCACCCGCATGGACCTGGCCGACAAACGGGCCAGTAACCGTAGAATTCAACGGCAAGTCGGCATCTGCAACAGGTCTGGTGCTCGGCGGCAGAGTCGGTCAGCCGGTACGGGCTGCAGCGGCCGGGCGGGTCGTCTACTCGGGCGGTGGACTAATCGGATACGGACAGCTTGTTATCCTGAAACATAACAACACCTACCTGAGTGCCTATGGGCACAACGCGTCGTTGCTGGTGAAAGAAGGCGATGTTATAAAAAAAGGCCAGCGTATAGCGAGCATGGGTGAGGGGCCAGGACAAAAGCCGCGACTGCATTTTGAAATCAGGCGTAACGGCAAGCCGGTTAACCCGCGACAGTTTTTGCCCGCGAGATAAGTCGGCCCGAACGTCTGAGATTCCGATCACGTTAGAGGGACCGGGTTCATTTAATTGGGTCTCACGAGGTTCCGGACAACGGCTTACGAACGGCTAGCTGGGTTCACTATTCTTATAAATCCAGAATCAACGCCGCCGCAACATCCCGGTCTTCACTGACAAGGATATTGAAGGTGCGGCAGGCCGCAGGCGTGTCCATCGATTCGAAGCCAATGCCGCGCCTGGCCAGGGCAAAGACCAGTGCCCGGGGTGGCAGGCAGGGTTTCCAGCCGCTGCCGAAAATAATGATTTCCGGCCGCTGTTCAATCAGTGTCGCCAGATCGTCCTCGACCAATTCCTGCAACTTGCCGGGCTGCCAGGCGCGCTGAATTGAATCGCGAAATAAGATGACGTTTTCGGTAATCTCCTCATTGCCCACTTTGATCATTCCCTGCTCGATATGACGAACAGTGACGAGTGATTGTGCTTCGCGGATAAACTTCATTGCCCGATTATCACCTATCTTCACCTGACGGAATACCCGCATGACGGGCGCTCACGCGATTGTCGTGTTGCCTGCCGGTGCATATGGTGCGCTCGTTGATCGCGAGCAGCGCCAATGGCTGTCGCGCGGGCTCGTTTCAATGCAATCGCCACTGTCCGGGGTGTTCGCAACAGTGCTGTCAGAGATCGGTGCGCCCGTCCCCACAAGTGGTCTCGCCGCATTGCGTTTCTGGGGCCAGACCAGCGAGCGGTCTGGCAGCTGGATGGCTGCGGCCGATCCCGTGCACCTGCAGACCCGCTTGCGCGACCTGCGCGTGCGATGCCTCGATTCAGAACAGGTTTCCCGTGCTGAGATTAAGGCGATATTCGATACGATCCAGAATGAATTCGGCGCCGACGGGCAGTACTCATTCGTCAATATTTCGGATTGCGGTTATATCTCGTGTGAGCAGAGCATGGAGGTCGCCGAAACCCCGGCTGCCGTCGCAGATGGTCACGTACCGGATCAGTTCACACCATCGGGTGCTTCGGCCAAACCCTATCACCAGCTTTTGGGCGAAATACAGATGCTATTGCACGAGCATGAGATCAATGTTCAGCGGCAAGGCCGGGGATTGCCCGAAATCAATTCCCTGTGGTTGTGGGGTGGCGGCAAAGCGCCCGAAATTAATGAACGATCGCTGCCGGTGTTGTATTCGAGCGATCCGCTGTTCAATGGCTATTGGCAGAGTTGTGCCGGGACCATCAAGACATGGCAAGAC
>QIHS01000103.1 GCA_003229095.1 Woeseia sp.
CCGAATTACGAAGTTGATCGCTCGCTCAAGCCGGACATCGATGCGGTATCTTCATTGGTCAATTCGGGGCATTTTTTCCAGAAGTGCAGCGCCATCCTGCCGAGTTATTCTGAATGACAGACGTGTTCCTGCACACAGTCGGCAAGCTGCCCCTGCTGATCACCATTCCGCACGACGGTCGTGAACTGATGCCCGGGCAAGCGGCCAGAATGACCGCTGCCGGCCTGGCATTACAGGACACGGACTGGTTCGTGAAAGACCTGTACGAATTTGCCACCGAACTGGGCGCGAGTGTGATTGCGGCGAACTACTCGCGCTATGTCGTTGACCTGAACAGACCTTACCCGGGCCAGGTGTCCACGGGCTTATGTCCGTTACAGACTTTTGCAGGTGAAGACATTTATTTGCAGGGCGAAAGCGTCGGTTCCGTTGAGCAGAAAGAACGGACAGCGCAATATTGGCAGCCTTACCACGATGGCATCTCATCGGCGCTCGACCAGTTGTGCGGAGAGCATGGTTATGCGCTCTTATGGGACGCTCATTCGATCGTCTCAATGACATCAATATCGGGTCCAACAGCGGCGCGAGTTGTGCAGTACACTGTGAATCAGCGGTCATGCGCGTGGCTGAGAAATCGGACTATTCGGCGGTGCTAAACGGGCGATTTCGTGGCGGTTATACTACGCGCCACTACGGAGACCCGGGAAACGGCGTGAACGCGCTCCAGCTGGAGCTGTCGCAACGGTGTTATATGAATGAAAGCGAGTTGCGATACGATGCAAAGCTTGCGCGCACTGTCAGCGCAACGATTGAAGATATGCTGAACGCATTCGTGAAAGTGGCAAGGGAAGTTTGATGAGAAAGAAAACCGGCCTGCATGAACTGTACGCTAAAGATTCATCCGTCGCGGACGAACTCGTTTGGGGACGGAAAGTCGACCCCGTGTCACGACGAGGATTTATTCGTGGCAGTGGCCTTGCGGCGATGTCGGTTGCTGTTGGCGCAAGCATTCCGTTTGCTCACCTGATGCCGGGCGGCTTGATTCCGGCTGCACTCGCACAAAGTGACCAGCCATTCCGGATAGCAGGCAAAGAGGGACTGACGATATTAAACGATCGTCCGATCAACGCAGAAACCCCTGCACATTTACTCGATGACAGGGTGACGCCGGCAGCGCGCATGTTCGTTCGCAACAACGGCATACCGCCATTGGCAAACGAAATCGATGCCGAAAACTGGACAGTCGAGATCAGTGGCGAATCAGTTCAGAGGGCAAAGACCCTGACGCTCACTGAATTGCAGGAAAACTTCGAACATCACACATTGCAGCTGCAACTTGAATGCGGTGGTAACGGGCGATCAGAATTCTATCCGCCGGCGCGTGGCAACCAATGGACAACGGGCGCGATTGCTTGCCCCGAATGGACGGGCGTACGCCTGCGTGACGTGCTTGAGCACTGTGGCGTCAAAGACGACGCGGTCTATATCGCTTATGAAGCTGCGGACAGGCATCTGTCCGGTGACCCGGGCAAGCAGCCAATATCAAGGGGTGTGCCGTTACACAAAGCGATGGAAGATGAGTCGTTGCTGGTGTGGGCAATGAATGGTGAGCCGTTGCCGCTGTTGCATGGCTATCCGTTGCGCATGGTCTGCGCAGGTTGGCCCGCATCGGTCAGTGGAAAATGGGTCAATCGAATTCTTGTCCGGGATCGTGTGCATGACGGCGCCAAGATGTTGGG
>QIHS01000067.1 GCA_003229095.1 Woeseia sp.
TTTTCTGCCTTGTCCGGTGTCATTCGTCGGAAGCTCGATTCGATGTCAATTGCGGGCGTTACGAATTGGGAAATTCGCCGATTAACCGCCGCACCAGGCGCGATACTTATTTCCGACGAGCTAGTCTGCACTTGAGAGTTGTAATACACCGTCTGAGCTGTAACCGAAAGATAGGTTGCGGTCCGGTTTGTAAAGGTTACATTTGCGCCCGAGATCGTGACGCTCAGGTTCTCATCGGCAATATCCACACTCGGGTACAAAGAGTCGAAGTCGCGCGCAAGTATGTGCAGCGACATCGGCAATTGCACGGGATCAGCGCTCGCGCGCGCAACTTCCGCCGGGCAACTCAGTGTGAAAAGGTAGCCCGCTTGAGATGTCTCGTCGCAACGAACATCGTACACGCGCTGTCCGGACGCGATGGTCTCCGCCAAGCTTGCTTTGACGTTTTCGACATCAGCATGTAACGACGCATTTGCGTCGCGGGCATTCCGCAAACACTGTCTCGCGTCGCACGGCAACAGCTTTTTATGTTCGATCACCTGGCCGGCGATTGTCTTGCTAGCACGCGGAATCAGTTCAATGAGGCTGCGAAGATCGATGTCGTTCGAGTAATATGCGGTGAGGCCCGTAATATTGGGTTGTATGTCGAGCTGAACAGTTGCGGTATTCTGGTACTTCGCATCCATTTCTTTCGTGAGCGCACTCAGTGTCGAGCGACTATCCACCACACCTTCTGCGTAGCTCTCGAGCGCAGCAAATAATTCCCGCCGCTTGGAATCAAGACCAGTATTGGCGAGTGCCTCGTCAACTGCCTGATTAAATGCTGTTTCGTCGAACGATGTCTCGTAAGTTCGGGATACGTCGGTTACTTTGCCGCCGGTGCCGACCGAAATTCCACCGCTAATTATTTTTTCGATGACGCCTACATTTTTGTCGCGAAACGGATGTAACGGACTGCACTTATGGTTTGTTGGATAGTTTTGCGAAGTACATTCTGCAATCCTCGTGTCAAAGGCTGGCGCTAAGTCGTTCAGGCGTACCAGATAACCGCTCGCTTGTGGCACATCCGAGTCAGTTAACCTGGTAAAAATCCAGCTACCGCCGGAACCGGATTCCAAGTAGGCGTAGACGTCGTTCTTGCCAATGTAATAGTTCTCACTGGAAACAACCCCGGAGGCAGGCGAAACGACCTGCCGTGGTGAATTGCCGCATGCTGCGATAAACAGACACGCGGCCAGCACGGTTACATCCTGCGGCCACTGAGTTGCTGATTTCATTTGTCCAAACGATCCGACTCCCCGTGAAAGCCGAAACAGGTGAGTCCTGCGGCGAGGCCGCTACGTTGGCCGATAACGCGTTTGGCATCGAGTTCTATCGTCACGTCGGCACCGCCGATCCGCGCTGCTGCGGCTGTATTCCGGTCACGATGAGAAGCTTGTCTTCATGCGCTACACGGGTTTCAAGACAAATGCCGAGATCATGCGGCCAGCAGCCGATGAGATTTCGGCGCGTGTGGGCTCAGCTCCCGAGATAGAGCCACAACGTCGCCATGCGACTAAGCCGTTTCAGGCGTGCGAAACCTGGAACGAACAGGATATGAAATCTGTGTTCGGCTTGGATGACACCGCCGTGGTTGGGCAGGGAAGGAGGGGGATGTCCACGTGCACATGGAATTTTTGTGAGGACGGTGTAAGGGGAAAGAAGGCGGCCGGTTCTAGTTTCAGTAAACACGAAACCGGCAAAGAGCTGGACTACGAAGCCATCGGATTTTCAACGTATTCTGATAATGGTGAAGAGCACTACATCGAGAAAAACGAAACGGAGTTTGGAAAGTACATCAATATCGTCACGTCGCGCCCGGAGGGAGTGGTCAGCGTAACGTTATTGGATCCAAACGGTGAGCAGACAGACGTTGCGAAGGTCTTGCAGGCCAATGCCATACCGGGAAACAACGGATGAGGGCAGAAAACTACTTATTCTTGCTCGCGATCCTCGTCACAGATGTGGTTGTTCTGGGTTGCACTGACTGTTGGCGCGGTGTTCGGTGCTATCGTTTACAAATATATTGGTGGTAGCAAAGATTGATTTAGACAGCAGAATCAGTCGCGACGATTTTCTTCAGAGTTTTTCGTATGGCATATCGAAGGTGTTGCCATCCTCGATTCGACCGCTCTGCAGACCCCGACTGAACCAGCGAATGCGTTGCTCCGAGGTACCGTGGGTAAATGCATGGGGCACGACCTGGCATCATCGCCTATCTGGTTGGCGGCACGCATGGCCTCCTCCACGTCGCCGTGGTCAAGGTATTGTTGGTTGTGATTGGCCCAAACACCGGCCAGAAAGTCTGCCTGTAATTCCAGCCGTACGGAATTCTGATTGTAGTCGGGTTGTCCGCGTGTAGCGCTCACTTGAGCAGAGATGCCGAGTAGATTCTGCACGTGATGTCCGACTTCATGCGCGATGACATACGCCTGCGCAAAATCACCCGGCGCCTCGAATTGACGTTCGAGTTGGTCGTAGAAGCCGAGGTCGATGTAAATCTGTTGATCTGCCGGGCAATAGAACGGTCCCATCCGCGCATCGCCCGTACCACAGCCGGTCGGTGTCCGATCACTAAATACGACCAGTCTCGGTTTTTCGTATTGGCGACCGAGGCGACTAAACTCTTGCATCCATATATCCTCGGTGTCAGCAAGCACAACACTAACGAATCCAATCAGTTCCTGCTCTTCGCGCGAGGGCTCGTAGTTTACTTCCTGCGCCTGGCCGCCGCCCATCAAAGTCATGGGGTCTATCAGGCCCACTTGCCAACCGATAAAACCCAGCACTGCCAGCACGGCAATGCCTTTGAAGCCGAACATTCGAACGACCAAATTCAATATTGTGATCAAGCCACCGGAACCCGTAGCCATCCGACGGCCACGAGCATCTTCAACCCGGGTGCTGGCTCTGCGCCCTTTCCATTTCATTTCGTTCTAGTACTCCGTCGAGGTGATATTCGCGGGTTCAGAGCCACCCGGATGATCCAAGACAAAGCGCAGTCCGAAGTGTCACGGTTACCACCGTTTCCTT
>QIHS01000222.1 GCA_003229095.1 Woeseia sp.
AAATGCCGCGCACTCAAATCCATCCTGTTTTATGTGCACGATATGTAAGCTACTGTTATTTATAGATTAAATCCTTAAAGAAGCAGTATTATACTCTGACCCCTTTGATTGACCCGGCGACGGCCGCTGTACTCGCCGAATCGCTTGGCGGAAAAATTATCCTGTCTGCATCGCAGGAACTGCGTGACGGCACGATGGCTATTGCCACGGATCCTTCGGGCGCTGTGTTGGTGTTACAAAACTGGACGGAAATGAGAGGGGTTCGATAATGCGTAAAGCCATCAGGACGTCTGCGATCATCGCAATGTTGCTAACCAGTCTTTCACTTGCCGGCTGCTCCGGCAATGTCGGTATCGGCTTGAGCGTCGGCGTTCCTATCGGGGATCATGGCTACATGAGTGTTGGCGGAACCCGCTGGCATTGACGAGTCGCAGCTCCTCACGCCCTGCTTTGCCTAAATAGGGGAAGGAGGTCTGCCGTCGAGCGCACAATCTCGAAGTAGACGAACACGGTTGCTCCGGTTGATTGATCGTAAGCGGTTGGGTTCGGCGCTGCTTTTGCCAATTCCTCCTGTGACTAGAGTTGGCTTTCCGGCACTATCTTCATGAACCAGGCCTTGAATCGCCGCCATCTGCTCGCCTGAGGTTCACTCGTCTCTATGGTCTCTACACCGTTGACAATACCTCGCCATTCCAGACGGCCTTTGTCGTCTTTTGCGACGCGGTAGGCGAGTGCCGTGATCGTATCGTCGAGTCCCGTGGCAAATATTCCTGCCATTTCCTCAGAGTCAATCAATAACCCAAACTCAGAATTGAGTTCAATTGCACGCGGATCGAGGTTCAGCGAGCCAACGAGCACGTAACGGCGATCAATAAGTGTCAATTTAGTATGCATCGTGAGCGCTTCCGGGCCTTCGCCACCTTGCGCCTCTCGTCCCGCATATGCGCGCGCCTCATAGAGTTCCGCGCCCGCGTCAATTACGTCCTTTCGATAGCGCGCATACCCCGAGTGGGTCGCGACATGATTGTTTGACCTGAGAGAATTGGTGACCAGAACAACACGCAGACCCCTGCTGACCAGATCGCGCAAATATTGAACACCGTCGTCGCCGGGCACGTAATAAGGGGTGATGAACACGACTTCTCGTTTCGCATCGCGCAGGAGTGCATCGAGTTCAGTCGCAAGCTGCATGTGCTCCCCCTCGCCAACCTTGTTAACAAGCTTGTCAGGATCATCCGACATGACCCTGGCATCTGCCACAAACAGAACTTGCTTACCGCTTATCAAATCTTGTAACAGTTCGCTATCAAGTGCCCGCTGGTAAATGCTGGCAAAAATATCGTCGGTTTCGTCGGATATGCTGCTTCGCACCGTTTCAACCGATTCAAAATCTTCGTGTTTCAATACCTGCTCCACCGGTACGGCGAGCGTGTGATTCCAGTAAGCGTCAAACGACGCCGATATTTCCTGCGCGATCGGTCCAAAAGCCAGGATGTCGAAATCAGAGAACACCGAGCCTTCTTTCAGCTGAAAATACTCGTCCGCAAGATTGCGCCCGCCGACTATGCTGATGGCGTTATCGACGGTGAACGTCTTGTTGTGCATGCGCCGATTGGCCTGCCTGAAATCCCCGGCGAAGTTGAGGTAGTGCATTCCGCGACGGGATATCGGATTGAACAGCCGAACCTCAATGTTTGGGTGCTGATTGATCAGCGACAAATCCTCATCCGTTGCGCTTGTAAAAATGTCGTCCAGGAGAAATCGTACGCGCACGCCGCGGTCAGCAGCCTCCAGCAAGGTATTCATGATGACGAGACCCGCTGAATCGTCTTTCATCAGGAAGTACTGCAGGTCGATACTCTTCTCCGCCTTGCTGGTTACGCCAAGTGCATCCATACCCTGTACCAGGGGGAAGAACCCGGATTTTTGATCGTGAAGATCTGCCCAGCTGTTCGCCAGTTTGCTGAAATGCGTGTCTGCAGTATCTGTGATGGCTTGACTGTGGGATTTGGGCTGATTCAACGGCACTGTGGCGCAGCCGCCAGCAAGCAGAAGGAACAGACAAATGCCGAGGAGAACAAGTGATTTTAATAGGCGAATCAATATATTTTTTCCTTTATGAAATTGGCTAATATGGTTTAGCCCAAGAAAAACTGAATAACAAAAGTATTGGTCAGATCAACAAAGAACGCACCAACAAGCGGAAGAATAATAAATGCCGTTGGTGCAGCACCGTGGGATTTAGTCACCGCTGTCATATTGGCAATCGCGGTGGGTGTCGCACCCA
>QIHS01000421.1 GCA_003229095.1 Woeseia sp.
CGCTCCGATATTCTGCCGTTCTGGGTTGCGGATATGGACTTGGCTTCACCGCCGGCGGTTCTCGCAGCGATTCGAAATCGGGCCGATCATCCAGTCATGGGTTATGGACATCGCTCCGACAAGTACTATTCCGCCATTCAGGGCTGGCTCAAAACACGACACGGATGGGAGGTGCCACGGGAATGGCTGATGTTTTGCCCGCCGAGCTCAATCGTTGGCATACACGGCATCGTCGAAGCGTTAAGTGCGCCGGGCGAGTCTATCGTCGCACCGACGCCGACCTATGGTGCGCTGTTGGCACTCATTGAACAAAACGGCCGCAGACTGATTCGAAATCCGCTTCGCGAGATTGACGGGCGATTCGAACTCGATATCGAAGACATGCAAGCAAAGCTGCGAGCGGATACCAGGTTAGTGATGCTCTGCAGCCCGAACAATCCGGTTGGCCGGGTCTTCACTCGTACGGAGCTCGGGTCGTTGGCAGAGCTTGCCGAGCAGCACGATCTTGTCGTGGTATCAGATGAGGTGCACTGCGATCTGATTATGCCGGGACATCGGCACTTGCCCTATGGTGCAGTCGGTGGTGAGCGCTCTGTGACGGTGATATCGCCTAACAAGACTTTCAACACGGGTGGCATGCCGCAGGCGACGCTGATTATTCCCGATGCCGGAATTCGTGCAAAATTTCGGATTTTTCTCGACCGGATGCAGCTCAATCACGATAGTACGTTCGGCGCGATTTGCATGATCGCTGCTTATCAACATTGTGCACCGTGGCTGGATAATCTCATTGTCTATCTGGACGAAAATCACAGAACCGTTGGCAGTTATCTCGCGGAACATGTTCCGGGTGCCAGAAAGGTTGTTGCCGAAGCGACTTACCTGGCATGGCTCGACTTCCGTCAGACCGGCCTGGACCAGGCCAAGATCATGGAAAGACTCGTGCATGTCGGCGGAGTCGGGCTATACGGTGGAACGGAGTTCGGCATCGAGGGCGACGGTTTTTTTCGCATGAACCTTGCATGTTCCAGAGCGCAATTGCTGAAGGGTCTCGCGGGAATTTCGAAAGCGCTTGCTTAAGGGTGCCGAAAGGGTTCTATCAATTGCTGCAGGTACTCGATCGGGTAATCCGGTGCATTGCCAATACCCATGTCGTCGGATCCGATGATCCTGTCTTTATCGTAGTAGGCGGTTCCCAGTAATCGATCGGTCAGATTGGTAAACAAGCCAAAGTTCACGTCACCTTCTTTCGCTGTCTTAAGGTGATGAAAACGATGCACAACATTGATCGCGAGCAAGTAATAGGCGACATTGGAATGCTGGAGCAGAAGTTGCAGAACGACAGCAACGACAAGCAACGCCATTACGTCCTGGGGGATGCCCAGCAGGACTAGTGGTATCACGCCGGCCAGCGTTTCGATGAACTGATGCAACGGGTGCTTCATCAGGCCGTTGAATCCGTACATTCGCTTGATGCTGTGATGCACGGCATGCAGACGCCACAGGAAATTGAATTTGTGACTGGCGTAGTGGGCCAAAGTGATACCTACGTCAGCAACAAGAATTGCGATCAAGAGTTGTTGCCAAAGTGGCAACGACGCCGGCCAAACAGACGGCAGGGCGACCAGGCCAACCACAATTGGCACACTGGCGACACCGATTACATTCGCCGATTCGTTGACGATGGCGTGGTAAAAATCCCTGGTACGATCGCCATGAGATTTATTGAAGGCTTTGTCGTAAGGAGCAGCCTGTTCCAGTAAAAAAGCGAGGCAGATGAATGCCAATGCGAGAACCATCAGCCATAGTTTTGAATGGCCGGCCTCGATCAACATGATGGCCAGTCCGTTTCCACCAATCAGAAACAAAGGTAGATAGATTGCTCGAACGATGAATTTTGTCACTTTGAGCCCGATACTCTGGCGGCGACGCCAGATGAATGATTATTGAGCAGTCATTATGAGGTGAGGTACCCGAGTTGGCTTGAACGTAGTGGCTACCGATCGATTGCGTTTTGTGCCATGTTTCCAGGCTATTCCTGTGCTTGATATTGAACGAGAAGGCTGTCCGAGCTGGTATCCAGTCGAATGCTTCCCTGGGCTGTCAGGTCGCTTGGTGATATGCCAAACATACGACGGAATGTCCGTGCCATATGGGCTGAATCGGCGAAGCCACCGGCGTGTGCCGCGGTCGTCAGGCTGTATTGCTCGCCCAGACTTCGCGCAGCATGCAGCACCTTTTGCCAAAGAAGATAGCTGCTTAGCGATATGCCAACCTGTTCAGTAAACAAATGTCTTAAGCGACTGGTGGATAATCCGGCCAGAATTGCCAGTTCCTTCGGTCTAGACGACCGGGCGGTATCTTTCTCAATTCTGTTGAGTGTTTGTCGTACGCGGGTGTCCATCGGATCCAGCCCACCGGCAAAGTCAAACGCC
>QIHS01000155.1 GCA_003229095.1 Woeseia sp.
AGTATGCCGGATCAGGCAGGGAAAAAGTCGATCGGTTTTGTCGTTGTAATCGGCTCTACGTCTCTGTCATCGAATCTGAATAACAGTACACGTTGAACCAACTTCCGTTCGAGTTCTTCATCACCGAGTTCGCTGGATACAATTTCGCATGCGGTCACCTGGCCGTTGGGCGCGATGGTCAACCGCAAGACGAGCTTGCCCTCGAGCAACGGATCCATGCGCAATGCACGATTGTAGAGCGCAAAAATTGCGCCTTTGTTCTTGTCAAACACCAGCTCAATTTCTTCGCGGCTTCTCGATGCTCTGCCGCTTGAACCGGTTCTTCGCGCGCCGCCACCAGCCTGGCCTACCGAGGAAACCGGGCTTTCGATTGCGGTCGTATTTCGTCCGGCGAGCCCTGAACCACCTGTATTTCGACTCATATTCGCGGTATTGATGCCACTGCTGGCTGTACCCACGGACGATGTAATCATTGAACGCTCATTGCGTTGCGCCTCACCCACCGATGCACTCAACGGCCGGTTATCAGCGACCGACTCCAGCACATCACTGTCGGCCAGCGCTGCCAGATCTTCTGTGAAGGGTAACAGTGCGGCCCGCGCCTGTTCGCGCGCCACTGCCTGCAGGTCAATTTCGGGTTCCGGAATTGGCTCTGGTTCCGGAATTGGCTCTGGTTCCGGCGGCGCTTCTTCCGCGACTTGCTCGGGCTCCGGCTCACTGATCGGATCGGGCTCTGGCTCAGGTTCTGGCGCTACCGGTTCTGGCGGCGGCGGTGGTGGCCTTTGCTCGAGCAAAAGTTTCGCGATGCGTGGTGAAATTTCTTCGACCTCGTACGGGTCTTTTTCCGGTGTCGGAATCCACGGCCATACCACACCCAGGAAGAAAGTCACCGCCATCGTAATACCAAGCAGACGGCGAAATTTTTGTTCCTGCCCGCCGTGGCTTGACCACGCGAGGATGTACTCTCTGTAATAAGGTATGTCCAATCGTAACTCCTGATCTCCGAGGCGACGACCTAGCGTCGCGCCTGGAGGCCGCTAACCTCGTCCAGTTTGTCTGAGCTTTTCTGCAAAACCGCCAGTGATATCCGTCCGTAATCTGACTGTGTGCAAGTTGCCATCACCTTTTTTAACAAGCGGTACGGGATGTCTTTGTCACCCATAATCGTCACCTCTCGTCCGCTGATGTCATCTTGCGCCTCACGACGCAGCACCCTGTCGTTCTGCGAAAGCAGGGCCTGGCGCAGCTGCGGAATATCGTTGCCGCGCATCGATGATGTCTTCATCCCCGATTATGATCACAACCGTTTCTTTCGCTTTTTCTTCCGCAATCGATTCGGGCAATTGCACGTCTTTGGCATTGGGTAACACCTCGACACTCGATGAATTGACCAGTAGGAAGAAAACAAGAATTGTAAATATGTCCATCAGCGAGACGAGATTCAGCGGCGCACCCTTTCCTCGTGCGTGATGGCGCGCCATGCGCTTGGCCCGTTTCGACTTAACCATGGCTCAGGCTCCTTCCAGCACCGGCGCATCGCCGATGGAGATGTCAGGAAAAAGGTCCTTGCGGACAATCTGATCCTCTTCAACCGTTTCCGCGATACGTACCCGGTCCATTACCTGGACCAGCGTGTCGTAGGGTATTTCGGACTCGAGCAGGATCGATACATCAGTCTTTTCCGGGTAGTTGTCTTTGATCTCAGATAACTTCCGGCTCAGCGCTTCATAGTCGTAACCGCTATCGGAACTTGGGTAGATACCCAACGCACCGAGGTTTCGATCGCCAACCTCGATGCTGCCTTCCCTGACAGTGACTTCCAGTTGAAAAATCAACTCCTGCGGATCAGCGGGCTCGGTAGAGGAGGCTGGCAAATTCAATTCGAGAATTGCCAGTCGCGAGAACACCGCTGTAATCAGCAGGAATGGAACCAGAATGACCATCAGGTTCATGAATGCCGTAATGTTGAGTTCAGCCGTCTCAATATTGTGACGGCCTCCCCTGCGGCTACGAATCATTGTTACGCTCCGGCAGGCTTCAGTTGACGCTCAGTAACCGCGTTCAGAAACTTGACGCTGGCCATTTCGAGGCTATCCACGATCTGGTTTGTCTTCGTCTGCA
>QIHS01000219.1 GCA_003229095.1 Woeseia sp.
ATTCCTGAAGACTGGGGTGGCGAGCAGTTGTTCGCTAACGTCTCTGCGACCACCGGGGAGGGCGTGGATGCACTGCTTGACGCCGTATTGTTGCAAGCCGAACTGATGGATCTGAAGGCCATTGCCACTGGTCCGGCACAGGGCACGGTGATTGAATCGAGTCTTGAGAAGGGTCGCGGCGCAGTTGCAACGGTTCTCGTCCAGGCAGGTATGCTGAAGCAGGGTGACATCATTATAGCCGGTGAAGAATACGGGCGAGTGCGCAATATGTTTGACGAGGCGCAAAACTCGATCACAGAGGCGGGACCTTCGAGGCCTGCCGTCATACTCGGGTTGTCGAAGACACCAGGCGCAGGCGATGATTTCATCGTGGTCAAGAATGAGCGCAAGGCCCGCGAAGTGGCAGAATTCCGCCGGACCAAGAGTCGTGAATCGAAGCTAGCTCAACAACAGGCTTCGAAACTTGAAGATATGTTTACGCAGATGGCAGAAGGTGACACCAAAGTCGTGCCTGTCCTGATCAAGTCCGATGTGCATGGCAGCACCGAAGCATTGCGTGATTCTTTGCTGAAAATCTCTAATGATGAGGTCAAAGTCAAAGTCATCAGTTCAGGTGTGGGTGGCATTACGGAATCTGACGCAACACTGGCCGCAGCATCGAACGCAGTCATTATCGGCTTTAATGTTCGGGCAGATACCGCAGCACGCGCTGCGATTAAAGAAACTGGCGTTGATATCCGTTATTACAGCATCATTTACGAGGCGATCGATGACGTCAAAGCCGCTGTCAGCGGCCTGCTGGCGCCGGAGATTCGCGAGAACATCGTGGGTCTTGCCCAGGTTAAAGAGGTGTTTGAGTCGCCGAAGATGGGCGACATTGCGGGCAGTATCGTGACCGAAGGCTACCTGAAGAAATCGAGCCCGATTCGCGTTCTGCGTGACAACGTCGTGATTTATGAGGGCGAACTCGAGTCGTTGCGTCGTTTCAAGGACAACGTCAATGAAGTTCGATCCGGTACGGAATGTGGTATCGGCGTCAAGAATTACAACGATGTCAAAGTGGGCGACCAGATCGAGTGCTTCGAACGCGTGGAAATCGCACGCACGCTGGATTGATTTACTTTTGTCCGTTGGACGCTGACTGATATGCCACGCGAATTTTCACGCAACCAGAGATTGGGTGCGCAGATCATGAGATCGTTAAGCGAATTGTTGCGCTTTGAGATCAAGGATCCACGACTGGTCGATATCTCACTAGCATAGCGAAAGTCTATTTCAGCATGCTGAATCCCGATGATGACCCGAAACCTGCTCAAACCGGGCTTAAGAAAGCATCTGGTTTTCTTCGCAGCAAACTAAGCTCGGCACTGACAGTACGGCATGTACCCGAACTCCGCTTTGTGCATGACGACAGCATCGCCCGCGGTGCAGAAATGGCGCGACTCATCGACGCTGCTACTGGCAACGACCGGAAATCCTGATGAACAAAAGTCCCGGCGTGCGCAACCGGCCGAAACCGGCGCTGGTCGATGGTTTTCTGCTGCTTAACAAACCCGCTGGTATGACCTCAAATCGAGCTCTGCAGAAGGTGAAGCGACTTCTCCAGGCGAAAAAAGCCGGTCATACCGGCAGTCTTGACCCGGCCGCAACGGGCATGTTGCCATTGTGCTTTGGTGAGGCGACCAAAATTTGTGCCTACCTGCTGGAAGCTGACAAGCGCTACCGCGTCACGGCTTGCCTGGGCAAGGCTACCGATACGGGTGATGCCGACGGAAGCATTATCGAGACAGCCACGGTTCCTGATCTTGGCCGCGAGAAGTGGCAACAGATCCTGGCAGCCTTTCTAGGTAACACGACCCAGATACCACCGATGTACTCGGCCTTAAAGAAAGATGGTAAACGCCTTTATGAGCTTGCCCGCAGGGGAGAAATTGTGGAGCGGGCGGCTCGCCCGGTCAGGATCGACCAAATCGATCTGCTGGAGATTAGTGGTTCAAGACTGGTGTTCAGGGTTGCCTGTGGCAAGGGTACTTATGTGCGGACACTAGTCGAGGATCTGGCCAAAGCGGCTGGAACGGTGGCACATACAGCGCAACTGCATCGCGAATCGGTCGGCAGTTTCCGCGCCGAGGATATGCTGGATCTGGCCAGCGCCGAGATGGTTGCGGCCGATGGCCCGGCCAAACTTCGCGAGAAGCTTTTGCCTGCGGATATTGCACTGACGTGGTCTTCGTGCCAGGTGCCAGAGGGCAATGAACAGCAATTTTGTGGCGGCCAGGTTGTGGAATGTGATAACTCAGCAAGCGGGCTGGTAAAGGTTTATGCCGCGTCCGGGGCCTTTCTTGGTATCGGCGAGCTGGCCGGGGACGGCAAGGTCGCGCCAAAGCGGGTTTTTCGCCAGGCCGAGCCAGCAGGTTAAATTTAGGCTCAGGCAAATAAGCCTGATATTTTCGTGTTTTAGACTGTTACTGGGCTGGAACTGACGCTAGAATAGCGCGCTCAAAATACAGGGCCAGATAAATACAGAGAACGATTGGAGTTTCTTAAAGATGTCACTGTCAAGTGAAAACAAAAGTACCATCATCACGGACTATTCCCGTGGCGAAGACGACACAGGCTCACCTGAAGTACAGGTCGCACTGTTGTCTGCTCGAATTTCCGAGCTAACCGAGCACTTCGGTGAGCACAAGAAAGATCACCATTCCCGACAAGGGCTTCTGAAAATGGTTAACAAGCGGCGCAAGTTGCTTGATTACCTCAAGACGAAAGACCAAAGTCGATACCGCGAGCTGATTTCCCGGCTCGGTTTGCGCCGCTAGGTTTAGACGGCGCCCTGGCGATGATCCGATGAGTTTGTCGGCCCTGTAACGGGACCCGACTTCTGGTCTGTGCCTAATCCAACTACATTAGAGAATCTAAAGTGAAATCAACTATTAAGTCGTTCCAATTCGGGGAACATAAGGTAAGCATTGAAACCGGCGCGATTGCGCGCCAGGCCGACGGCGCAGTAATGGTCGACATGGCTGACACAACGGTTTTGGTCACGGTCGTAGGCAGAAAGTTTGCCGATCCAGGTCGTGACTTTTTTCCACTGACGGTCAACTATCAGGAAAAGACTTACGCGGCGGGTAAGATCCCCGGCGGATTCTTCAAGCGAGAAGGCCGTCCTGCAGAGAAAGAGACGCTGACATGCCGCCTGATTGATCGTCCCTGTCGTCCCTTGTTTCCCAAGGGTTTCAAGAATGAAGTGCAGATTATAGCGACGGTTGTTTCGCTGAATCCTGATGTCGATCCGGACGTTCCTGCGCTGATCGGCGCATCTGCTGCGCTGGCCATTTCCGGTTTGCCTTTTGCAGGCCCGATAGGAGCAGCGAGAGTCGGTTAGAATCCTGGCCTGGCAGCGCTACAGACGTCCGATCTCGATCTGATCGTCGCCGGCACGACAGATGCTGTGCTCATGGTTGAATCCGAAGCCGACGTGTTGTCTGAAGAGATCATGCTGGGCGCGGTCATGTTCGGACACGAGCAAATGCAGGTCGCTATTGCAGCTATCAATGAATTGGCCGCTGAAGTAGGCAAGCCGGCCTGGGACTGGCAGGCACCGCCGACGGACGAAGATCTCGATGCAGCGGTTGCTGCCGCAGCACAGAGCGGGCTCTCAAACGCTTATCGGATTACAGACAAGGTCGAGCGGCAATCCAATGTCAACGAGGCGAAGAGCGCTGCGGTTGAGTCACTGAGCGCTGCTGATGACGCACAGT
>QIHS01000474.1 GCA_003229095.1 Woeseia sp.
TATTGGAGACAGGACACCTGGCGGTTCCTGCTGTAGTTGGCGGAATTGTATTGCTGCAGGTACTGGGTCTTGTGCGCTACGTCGAGTCACATGTTGACACGCTGGAGGACTTTTTTGCCGCCGTTAGCTACGAAGACTTCACCAGGCGGTTCGTAGAAGAGGACGTCGATGCAGAGCTCAAGCATGCATTCAACATAGTGCTAGCGAAGTTTCAGGACGCACGTGCGGAGCGGGATGTACAGGCCAGCTATCTCGATACTGTTGTGCGCCATGTTCCGGTGCCGTTTATTGCCGCACGCTCGGATGGCGCCGTGACCCTGGTGAACAATCCGGCGCGGCGATTGTTAAGGCTGCCGGTTTTGACGCACCTCGATCAACTGGCAGAACTGGATCCGTTGTTGCAGGACGTTGAACCAGGCGGTCAGCGACTGTTCCAGTCGCGATTGGGCGGCGTGCCGGCGGAATTGCGTGTGTCTGTCGCTGAAATTCGTATGGCTGCAGGTGTAGAGCGCCTGTATTCGATAGAAAATCTGTCGGGTGAACTAACGGCCCGGGAAGCCAGCGCGTGGAGAAACCTGATACGCGTATTGACACACGAAATAATGAATACCCTGACACCGATCGTTTCTCTGGCACAGACAACCACCGGCTTGTTGGACAATGTGGCGGCAACGGACGATATTCGGGAAGCCGTGCAGACGATTGCTCGTCGTAGCGAGGGCCTGACCCGATTCGTCCTTCGCTACCGCGAGTTACTGAAGGTCCCCGTGCCTGAGTCGGCGGATGTAAGCGTCGTAGAAGCACTGCAAAGTGTCGTCACACTGATGAGTGCCGAGCTCAAGGGTATTGAAGTCATCGTCGATGTGTCTCCCGATTCGCTCGAAGTCAGTGCGGATCCAGGTTTGCTGGATCAGGTGCTGGTGAACCTGGTACGAAATGCGCTCGACGCAATGGTCGATACTGGTTCCCCAAAGCTTATACTGAGCGGCAGCCTGGATTTTGGTCGTGTGTTTATTGCGGTCAAAGATAATGGGCCCGGAATCGACCGAGATGTGATCGAACAGGTGTTCGTGCCGTTCTTCACTACCAGGCGGGAGGGCAGCGGAATTGGTCTCTCGTTGAGCCGTCAGATCATGACGGCCCACGGCGGCGAAATTGCGGTTGATAGTGATGAGAATGGCACAGTGGTCCGTCTGATATTCTGATCTGCACGAGGTCCGGTTATGAAAACACTTGCAAGAGTCATCCAACGTGTTGACAGATTTCTCTTATCGGGTATGTGAGTTGCAGGTGACTTATACGGATTCCGAGTCCAAACAGATTTTTCTACCAAACGCGGCCCGGAAGGCGAAGGTTGTTGTCACAACGGACGAATTTTGTCGAAAATTGGTGAGCGAGACGGCTGGATTGTATTGCCATTCGATTTTGACCAGGCGGGTATCATCAACACGGACTACGCACTGCCCGACAGGCGTTTTCCGATCAGAAATGTCACAAACCGCTTGTATCGTGGATTCTGCTGGCAGAATGA
>QIHS01000146.1 GCA_003229095.1 Woeseia sp.
AGATCACCGAAGTCGAAGAAGAACATGTAGGGGGACGGGTTTAACAAGCGCAGCGCGCGATAGACCTCGAAGGGTTCTACGTTGCTGCGGCCATTGAACAGAACAGAAATCACGATCTGGTAGATGTCGCCGGCAGCGATGTATTTTTTGCAAGCCTCTACGCGGTCGGCGTATTCGTCTTTTGCCATGCAGGCTTGTGCCGGCGATATCACAACTTTTTTGCCGTTTTCGGGAATAGCGCCACGCAACAAGGTGACAACTTCTTTGCGCAGGCTGGCGCGTTCCGACTCCGACCCACTATGCAGCAGCGCGACTCGTCGTGTCAGGTGATCGAATACCAGCACGGAGGATGTGGCACAAAACGCCGCCTGTGGAATGCCGGGCTGCGGTTTGTTGCTATGCGGAAGTCGTTCGAACAATCGTACGACGTCAAAACCGGACACACCGACCAGGCCACCGGAAAAAGGCAGCCCCTCGACTTCAGGTTTTGGTGCTGGCGCGTTCTTTAGCGCCTGTCGAAGTGCGTCCAGGTAATCGTGCTGGTTGGCAGGGCGGTCGTGCAATTCGTCACCAATCCGGAAGCCCTGCTCATCCAGGCGAATCTCCAGCGCATCACCGAACCCCAGGAAAGAGTAGCGCGCAAGACGTTCTCCGCCCTCGACGCTCTCGAGCAGGTATCTCGGCTTCAGTGCTGCAAGCTTTAGCCACGCCGATACGGGCGTGTCCAGGTCTGCTGCGATGTCGAATGGTGGTTGCATATTTCTTCTTTCGTGGCTCTTGTCACGATCTCCCAAACGAAGAAACCCGTCCTCACGTGTCGGTGGAGCGGATCTGGTTATGTGTTGCTAAACGCTATCCAGCCGCCCACTCCTTGCCGGGCAGCCACCACCAGTTCTGATTGCGGTTCAGTTCAGCGTTCATGGCCTGAGTATCGCCGCGTCACCCGCTATCGTCAAGCGACGAATTCCTGAGACTGCCGTCGTCATCCAAGGTCGTACAAAAATGGCAGCAAGAGAGAGAAACCCAGCCACATGATAATAGTCAGCGGAATACCTACGCGCAGGAAATCGGAAAATTTATAGCCACCGGCGCTCAGGATCAGCAGGTTGGTCTGATATCCAAATGGCGTGGCGAAACTCATGTTGGCGCCAAGCAATACGGCCAGCACGAAAGGCACCGGGTCCGCGCCGAGCTGGCCGGCGATGGACACGGCAATGGGCGTACCGATGACAGCAGCTGCATTGTTGGAGACGACGTTGGTCATCAGCGTCATGATCAATATAAATGCACTGAGGATCACAGGTGTTGGAAAATCGGCAGCGACGCTGACGAAGCCCATCGCGAGATAGTCGGCCATGCCAGTGCCCAGCAGCGCTTTGCCAAGCGCGAGGCTGGTCACAATGATCATGATGACCTGCGTGGACAAAGCGCTGCCGGCATCACGCCAGGTGAGACAGCCAAGCGCGATCATCAGGCCAACACCGATCAGCGCACTGACTGCAATCGGCATGATGCCGAAGGCGGCGGCCGCCACCACCAGGCCCATTACGGCCAGCGACCGGTTGGCTTTGTGTGTGTGCGGGAGATCTGTCGTGCCATCGAGTACCAGCATGCTGCCGCTGGCTTTGAGCGTATTGATCGCGTCGCGCGTTCCTTGCACAAGCAACACATCACCCGCGCGCAGCCTGATGCTGTTGAGGTCGCCGGTCACTTGTGACGTCGGCGCGCGTGCGCGGTGTATTGCCAATGGCAGCAAGCCATAGCTGGCGCTGAAACGCGCCGCTGCCAGGCTGCGCAAGTGAAGCGGCGAGCCGCGGGTTACGACAACCTCGGCGAGTTGCTGGCCTTCCGCCTTTAACGGCGTGTCCTCGTCGACCGGATGTTCGCTGTCAGAAATATTGTAAAGCGTTGTGCCAAGCACCATTTCAAAATGCTTCAGGTTTTCCGGCGAGTCTTTGACGAACAA
>QIHS01000309.1 GCA_003229095.1 Woeseia sp.
AGGAACAGATTGACGAATTCAGGGCCGGTAAAGAACCCGGTGGCGAATTTGCCAGCGAATGGAGCTACGGCGATCTCGACAAGGGGTTTGCCGATGCGAAAGTGATTTTCGAGGAACCGTTCGTCACAACCGGTTATGCGCACATGAGCATGGAACCGAGAACGTCTATGGCCTATTGGCAAAACGGCACTTGTTATGTGCACGGTTCCGCACAAAGCCAGAGTTTCTGGATGCCCGGTCTTGCCCGAATGTTAGGCGTTGAAATCGACAAAGTAGCCCTGATCAGCGAAAACACCGGCGGTGGTTTCGGATCCAAGATTGGCGCATCCGGGTATTTCTCGAAAAAAATAGGCCGGCCGGTACAGTTGCGAGTAACCCGGGAACAGGAATACTACATGGGCTCGGCGCGGGTCGGATTTCAGGGCTGGATTCGCATGGGCTTTGCAGAAAACGGCAAAGCCACCGCGACGGATGTATTCATCATTGAAGACATCGGTGCCAACGCAGCCGGTGGCGACGCATCGTCAGGGGGCCGTGCAATTTCCATTGTGTACGACCCTGATTCGATGCGCTTTCGCGGCCTGCCCGTGCTAACAAACACAACACCGAGAGGCGCGCAGCGTGGCCCGGGAGAGAACCAGATTGCAGCGGTCATGGCGCCGATCATGGACAAGGCGGCGAAGGAACTGGGCCTCGACCCACTCGCGGTGCGTAAAATAAACGCAGCGAACAACAAGACGACGATGGGTGCCGACCAGGATCCGGTTACAAGCGCATATCTTGAAGAGGCGCTGGATCAGGGCGCGCAGATGTTCGGCTGGGAGACCCGCCGAAACCAGCCGAAAAAAGCGGGCTCAAAAGTACGCGGGCTTGGAATTGGGCAGGGCTATCACTCTGCCGGTGCTACCGGCTTCGATGGCCTGTTGAGAATTACCCCTGATGGAAAACTGCATATTCATACCGGGGTGGGCAACCTCGGTACTTACTCCTACGCATCGACAGCACGCGCCGCGGCCGAAGTGCTTAAATGTGACTGGGAGAATTGTGTCATTCACCACGGCAGCAGCGAGGAAAATTTGCCGTGGAATTCCTACCAGGCCGGCAGTGTCTCAATTTTCGCGCACACCCGAACCAACTACGTTGCAGCGATGGACGCATTGCGCAAAATGAAATTGATTGCTGCGAATACGATGGGCGGCGAACCAGACGACTACGATATCGACGGCCAACGTGTATATCTGAGTGACAACGCGGCGCAGGGAATGTCCTACGGTGCGATCGCTGCGCGAGCGATTCGACTGGGCGGCGAGTACAGCGGACAAACCTGGCCGGATGACATTCATGAAATCACGCAGCGGTCCGTGCAGAACCTCGCCGGCAGCGGGCTTATCGGTGTCGCGAAAGACAATCTGCCTCAGGAGGGCGTGATTCCCGGCCTTGCCTGTGCTCTCGAAACCGGCAAATATGACATCCTCGACTACGTTGGTATCGCCGAATGCGGCACCATCCTGCATCCGCAGGGGCTGGCCCAGCAAATGAAAGGTGGTGCAGTCTGGGGCATGGGAATGGCCGGGCTCGAACGGCATGTTTATGACCCGCAAAACGGCTTGCCCGCCAATATCGGCTATCACCAATGTGGCATACCGACTTACCTGGATGTCCCCTCGGTTACCCGAACAGCTGCAGTCGATCTGCCCGATCCGCAAAATCCTTTTGGCGCGCGCGGCGAGCCCGCGATGGGATGTGCGGTTGCAGCGCTAACTTCGGCAATATCCGACGCACTCGATGGTCACATATTCGGCCGGACGCCCGTCAGTCCAGACATGATTGTCAATCACGTGACAGGCCGCGAACAATCATTCCTGCCACTGCAAACAAATAACTTCTGAGGTTACGATGGCTTCTTTCGACGTAATGCCCGATGTTCAGCTTTATCAGCCCACTGCTCTGGACGATGCATTAAACCTCGCCGATCGATTTGGCGATGAAGGCTGGCTGCTCGGCGGTGGGCAGGACACCTACGGTTGGCTCAAAGACCGCGCCAAGAACCCACAGGCCATGATCGACCTGAATGGCATCGATGCCCTGCGCGGAATTCGCG
>QIHS01000112.1 GCA_003229095.1 Woeseia sp.
GCGATGTGATCTTGAATCCGTTTCTCGGGCCGCGCCTGAAGTGCGGTGTGATTACCACCAACCTGCCAATGACCACGGACAAACCAATCGATTTCGGCCTGCAAACGTTTTGCGACAACTGCAACAAGTGCGCGCGCGAATGCCCGTCCGGTGCCATCAGTGCCGGCAAAAAAGTCATGTATAACGGCTATGAGGTCTGGCGCTCGGACCCGGAAAAATGTACCCGTTACCGCATGACCAACAGCGCGGGCTCAATGTGCGGGCGCTGCATGAAAACCTGCCCCTGGAATCTGGAAGGTATCTTCAAAGAAGCGCCTTATCGCTTCCTCGCCACGCACTTTCCACGCAGCGCGCCCTTGCTGACACGCATTGACGACTGGCTGGGCAATGGTGGCATCAACCCGGTGAAGAAGTGGTGGTGGGATCTCGACGGCGGTACCGGCAGGCCGGCGAAAATTGCTGCTGCGGTAAACGCACGTGGCCTGACGACTTCGCTCAAACTGAAAGCCGAGGATCAAACCCTTGCGTGCTACCCGGCGGACATTGCGCCAACACCCTATCTTGAAGTGCAGCCGATTGACCGTGAGGCCGGCATTAAGGCTTTCGACAAGCTGCTCTCACCCGCAGAGTATCGAGAGCGACTGGCCAATGACGAGACGGACAATCTGGTCGCACAATATGTTCCACCCGAGGGCCCGCCACCGGTGTTTCCCGTTCTGATCAGGCAGAAAGAGGAAAACTCTGCAGACCAACAGGTGGTGCGCCTCGAGCTGGTTTCAATGAGCGACTCACCATTGCCTGAATTTGAGGCCGGTGCCCATATCGACGTGATGACCGCACCTCAGTTTGTGCGTCAATACAGTCTTTGCAATGACCCGAATGATCGTTCGTCCTATGTCATTGGTGTACTCAACGAAAAAGAAGGCAAAGGCGGATCGCAAAGAATCCACCAACGACTAAAGTCCGGCCGTCGCGGCCGAGAAATCATTTCCCGCTGGTCCCCGGTGCAAAGCGCAGCCTGTTTCTCGCTGGCGGAATTGGCGTGACACCGTTGATGGCAATGGCGCATCAACTATATAAAGACAATCAGGAATTTGTTTTCTACTACAAAGCCAGCACGCGCGCGGGTGCGGGTTTTGTTAGTGAACTTGAAGCAATGCCCTGGAGCAGCAAGATTCACTTTCATTTCAGCGACGAGAATCGTCTGAACATTGCCGATGTGCTGGGCGATTTCAGAGGTGGTGATCAGCTATACACTTGCGGCCCACCCGCGTTCATGGACGCCGTATTCACCACGGCAAAAGCACAGGGCTGGGACGATGCTTGTTTGCACAGGGAATACTTCACTGTGCCGGACGACATCGAGTACGAAAATCACGTGTTTCACCTGAAGCTCGAGCAATCCGGCGTTGAACTCGAGGTGCCGGCGGAGCGATCCGCAGCAGACGTTTTAGCTGAGGCTGGATTCCAGGTTGAAACAAAATGTTCCGACGGCCTGTGTGGAACCTGCGTAGCAGAGTACTCGCAGGGCGAAGTCGAACACCGGGACTATGTTTTGAGCAACGAGCAACGACAAAATAAACTGACCTTGTGCTGCTCTCGCGCGCGCGAAGCGCAGGGGCGGCTGACGATTAACTTGTAGATAGGTCAGAATAGCATTCCGGTCACTCTGTCAATCGCGTCTCTCGCGTTGTCGGCAAGCTTTTCATCGGTTCCATCGATATCTGTAAAGAAACCGTGGTTGGATCCTTCGTACAAATGCATCGTTAGCTGATCGTTGCCAGCAACAATGCTTTTCATCTTCTCAATATTTTCTGGTCCTGCCAGATGGTCGGCCGCGCCCATGAAAATCGTGACATCTTTCGATAGCACAGGCATAAAATCGAAGGCCGGTGCAATCTCGTCCTGGTTGGACATACCCCATGGCAGTGGATAGACCGTAATGATCGTGCCTTCATAGCCTCGACGTGCCATTTCGAATGCGAAATTGCCGCCAATGCAAAAACCGACGATGGCATCGATTGCTTCACTCGTGAGAAACAGTTCGAGCTGATCGCAGTGCTCGCTTGAGTTTATGCCGCCGTTCGTAAGCAGCCTCACGACTGGGCTCGGCCAGCTCGCCAAACTCGCTCCAGGGGTCAATCAGGAAAGTTCGCGCACCAAAGCCAGCGACGTAGGAAGCGTATCCTTTATAGAAGTCTGTCAGGCCATAGATATCCGGGAGAATCGCGATTTTCTTTTCCCCACCCGCTACACCGAACGCCACGCCATCCAGCACACCGGAAAAACTCTCTCCCCGGCCGGGATCGCCAAAGAATCGAACCCTGTCTTGGTGGCACATCGCATTCCTCTCCAATCGGCTCAAAATAAACCACCCACCCGCAAACGTTGAGCGATTGCCCGGACGCTTCTTGTTGACATGCCGGGGCTTGCTGGATAGCGTCACTCTATCTTTATCTGCGCCCAAGAGTGAGTTATACCGATTAACACAAACTCGAACGTATACCGCGGACTGATCGTATTCGCCTGTGCCGTCGGGATGGCGCTCAGCGCCCCAGTTTTTCTGATTTACAGCTTCGGCGTTTTTATTGATCCGCTCACCGAAGGTCTTCAGGTTGGCCGTGGCGCAGTATCGCTGGCATTGACCTTTGGTCTTATGGGCAACCTGGTCGCCGGACCGGTTGTCGGCATTCTTAGCGATCGTTATGGCCCGCGCCGCATGGCATTGCTCGGAGTGGTTGCGCTGGCGCTGGTCCTGACAGGCTTTTCTTATGTGCAGACCATTTTTCACCTCTACATCGCGTCGGTTCTCTTGGTGTTCCTTGCCGCGGGCACGGGGCCAATTACTTACACGAAAATTATCTCTTCGTGGTTCAACAAAAGGCGCGGTCTTGCGCTGGGTATTGCGCTGATCGGCATCGGCGTTGGTGGTGCACTCGCGCCCGTGGTCAGCCAGGCTTTGATCGCTGAGTTTGGCTGGAGAGCGGCGTATCGCTATCTGGGCATTAGCGTTTTCATTAT
>QIHS01000216.1 GCA_003229095.1 Woeseia sp.
ATGTGATGCGCGTCGCCGCTCATGCCAAAACCAATCATCTCGGCATAGATCTTCGCACCGCGGGCCTTAGCATGCTCAAGTTCCTCGAGCATCAGGCAACCCGCCCCGTTACTCAGCACAAACCCGTCACGATCTTTGTCAAACGGCCGGCTGGCACCGGTGGGGTCGTCATTTCTGGTCGACATGGCTCTCGCCGAGCAAAACCCGCCCATAGCCAGCGGCGTTGTCGCAAACTCGGACCCGCCGGCCAGCATGACGTCGGCATCGCCGTGCATCACACTGCGCGCCGCAATCCCGATGCTGTGCGTTGAAGTCGCGCACGCCGTAACAATCGACAAATTTGGCCCCGTCATGCCGAACATAATGCTGACATTCCCAGACGTCATATTAACAATACTGCCCGGAATGAAAAACGGGGAAATCTTGCGCGCACCGCCCGCCAGGAACTTGTCGTGATTTGCTTCGATCGTCGCCAGTCCGCCAATACCAGCGCCCATCGCCACACCGATTCGGTGCCCGTTCGACTCGCTCACCTCGAACCCGAATCTTTGAGTGCATCGACGCATGACGCGATGCCATAGTGCATGAAAATGTCCATGCGCCTGGCATCCTTGGGAGACATATAATCGCCAATCGAGAAATCTTGAATCGTGCCGGCGATTTTCGTGGAAAAGCCACTAACGTCAAATTCTTCGACCGTACGAATGCCTGAATTGCCTTCGCACACGTTGTGCCAAGCAGTGCGGACATCATTGCCGACAGGGGAAATGATGCCCATGCCGGTTACTACGACGCGTCGCAAGTTCAAAGAATTATCCGATTAAGTGTGGCTGAACTGCCAATGTTTTTCTTCGTGCCAAAAGAGGCAGCGCGATGGACTACCATCGCGCCAGACCGAATTTAAGATGCACTTTTGCGAGCGTTAATAAAATCGATCGCTTGCTGTACCGTGGTAATTTTTTCCGCATCTTCGTCAGGAATTTCGGTTTCAAATTCCTCTTCAAGCGCCATCACCAATTCAACTGTGTCCAGAGAGTCAGCGCCCAGATCGTCTACAAAAGAAGCATCGTTTGTGACTTCATCTTCCTTGACACCCAATTGCTCGGCAACGATGCCTTTAACCTGTTCTTCGATACTGCTCATTGTGATCACTTCTCCTTAAGAAGAGACTTTAAAATTCTGTCCGGACGCGTTCGCCCGGTGCATGACGGTGTCTCTCATCACCGCCGTTTGTACACGAATGGCGTCGATCACCCGATAAACGGGCATATCGAACACGTAAGTCATTGATATTTCAAGCCTGACCCTGTCGTGGGTCGGTATTGTATGTGAATCCGATATGGCAATCTAGCTGCAAATGCGGGGTCCTCAGGGGTGTTTTTGAAAAATGCTGATCCCTGCCAGTGACGGACTGCTAATCCATTAACATGCCGCCATTAACATGTAGTGTTTCGCCACTGATATATGCCCCGGCCTCGGATGCCAGAAACGCGACTGCAACCGCGATATCCTGCGCTTCGCCGAGTCTGCCGAGCGGAATTTGTCCGAGCAAAGCATCCCGTTGATCCTGTGGCAGATCGCGCGTCATGTCCGTGTCGATAAACCCGGGCGCAACAACATTGACGGTAATATTTCGCGAGCCAAT
>QIHS01000084.1 GCA_003229095.1 Woeseia sp.
ATATTGCCGACGCCATGATACTTGGCCGGCTCCTGGATGGTTTGTTCCGGCGCGGGGTCGTATTGGTTGCTACGTCGAATGTAGTGCCTGCTGACCTTTACAAAAACGGCCTGCAACGCCAGCAGTTCTTGCCGGCTATCCAGGCGCTGCAGCAACATACCGAAACTATCGGGCTGGCCGGCGACACCGACTACCGCTTGCTCTTGTTCGACGAAGCCGGCACCTACCTGGTGCCAGTCAACGAACTCGCGCACACGAAGCTCACGCATTATTTTGAGGAAATTTCGTCGGGCAAGGCGTTGAGCGACCACGAAATTGACATCCTGGGTCGCAAAATTCAAACGCGGCATTGTGCGAAAGGAATCGCCTGGTTCGATTTCATGGAAATCTGCGACGGTCCGCGCAGTCAGGAAGACTATATCGAGATCGCGGGACGTACCGCAGTTGACCGCTGAGCTGGACAACCCGACGCGCCGTTTCATTGCACTCATCGATGAATTTTACGAACGGAAAGTAAAATTGATTGTCTCTGCATCTGCGAGCCCTGATTCTCTGTACCAGGGCAAACGACTGGAATTCGAGTTCCGCCGCACAATCAGCAGATTGATCGAAATGCAATCGAAGGTGTATTTGCATACTGCGCATTTGCCTTGATGTCGGCCTGCACGTCTTGTTTTGCAGGACATCAGATGTTTAACATGTGGCGCCGACGCAGTAACATCGGTATTCCCTTGACCACTTTTGTGAGGAACTGACCAGAGTGTCGGAACAAGACGATAACACATTGATTTTAGAAGATTTTTTGCCTTACCGTTTGGCAATACTGTCACATACCGTGTCCAGCCTCATCGCCCGCGTTTACGACCAACGATTTGGCCTTACCATTCCGGAGTGGCGCGTAATCGCTATTGTCGGTCGATTCCCCGGGCTGTCTGCCGTTGAGGTGGCCGCACGCACAATGCTCGACAAGGTCGCGGTCAGCCGGGCGGTCACCAAACTAATCAAGGCGGGTAGAATTGACCGCGAATTTGCAGACGCCGATCGACGCCGATCGATCCTCACCTTGTCCGAGGAAGGCCGCAAAGTTCATGATGAGGTGGCACCGCTGGCGCTCGAAATGGAGGCAGATATTCTGCATGGGCTCAGTGACGATCAAATCGAATCGCTGAATATCGTTATCGAGAGACTACTGGCCAGAGCGCGCCTGATCAGCTCCCCCTGAGGCTGGGCAGACTTACGCCCCCGGAGCGGGCCGTTTGTCACCGATTTCAAAATTTCGGGCGGTAGTGGGTAGCAATGCGGAGCACAGAGTACTACCCTTGCCATCCGAGAACACAGGCAAACAATAACGTCAATCGGACAGGGCAATTGTCCGGTCGGAGTGCCCGAAGTGCCAAAACAACAACGACGTCGCGGAAGCGACATCTCGGATCGCCTCATTAAAGAGATCGTGGCAACAAAGCCGCGTATCGGACCCCTCAAGACTCGCAAAGATGCCGAC
>QIHS01000352.1 GCA_003229095.1 Woeseia sp.
GAACCAACAGGCGTTTCCACTACCTGTCGCATGATCAGGATACGGCGAGGCTGTCCACCGCTTTCGACTCCGTGACGCTGTATGGCGAGGACCCGCATATACGTCCGGATATCTATGGCAAAGTCGGAAATTCCGGCGTATCAATCGCGTCAGTCGATGACATCAAGAAGCTGTACTCCGGGTTCGATCTTTGCGCGCCGACGACATCCGTCTCGATGACGATCAATGGTCCGGCGCCAATGATTCTCGCGTTTTTCATGAATGCCGCGATCGATCAGCAGGTTGAAATACATTTGCGTGAAAACGGACAATGGCAGGCGGCAAGCAAAAAGATCGATGCTTTTTTCGCTGGTAAAACCCGTCCCCGCTACGTCGGCGACCTGCCGGCAGGCAATGACGGACTCGGGCTTGCACTGCTGGGCATCTCAGGCGATCAGCTTGTTGACGCTGATACCTACGACAAGATCCGCAAGCAAACGTTGACCCTCGTGCGCGGAACGGTACAGGCAGACATACTCAAAGAAGACCAGGCACAGAATACCTGCATTTTCTCGACTGAATTCGCGCTGAAGATGATGGGCGACGTTCAGCAGTATTTTATCGACAACAAGGTACGCAACTACTACAGCGTGTCGATCAGCGGTTACCATATCGCGGAGGCAGGTGCGAATCCGATCAGTCAATTGTCGAACGGCTTCACCATCGTGGAGTACTATCTCGCGCGCGGCATGCGCATCGATGACTTTGCCCCCAACTTAAGTTTCTTTTTCTCAAATGGTATGGATCCGGAGTACTCGGTCATCGGTCGCGTAGCCCGACGAATCTGGGCGCGTGCGATGCGCGACCGTTACGGTGCCAGCGCCCGCAGCCAAATGCTCAAATATCATGTGCAAACTTCCGGCCGCAGCCTGCACGCGCAGGAAATCAGTTTCAACGATATTCGCACCACGCTGCAGGCGCTCTATGCGATGTTCGATAACTGCAACAGTCTGCATACCAATGCGTTTGACGAAGCGGTAACAACCCCGACTGAGCAATCCGTCCGAAGAGCCGTTGCGATTCAGATGATTATTTCGAAAGAGATGGGCCTCAACTATTGCGAAAACCCATGGCAGGGCTCTTATGTCATCGAAGAGCTGACGGATCTCGTGGAGGAAGCGGTCTACAAAGAGTTCGACCGAATTTCTGAGCGTGGCGGTGTACTGGGTGCGATGGATACCATGTACCAGCGTGGCAAGATTCAGGAAGAAAGTCTCTATTATGAAAGTAAGAAGCATGACGGTTCCTATCCGTTGATTGGCGTCAATACTTTCTTGCCAAAAAAGGGCCAGGAAGATGAAGTGCATAATCTTGAATTAATTCGCTCAACGGATGCCGAGAAAGACGATCAGATTCGGCATATTGGCGAGTTCAGGCAAGGGCAAGAGAAAGAAGCGCAGGAATCTGTCGCGAATTTGAAAAATGTGGCCCGATTCCGCGGCAACGTATTCGAGGAACTAATGCAAACCGTAAAGTCCAATTCCCTGGGGCAGATTTCTGCAGCGCTTTACGAAGTCGGTGGCGAGTATCGTCGCAATATGTAGTGCCATTCGAAATTTGCGGTAAACTTACAAAAATAAATGAAAAGGGTTTTCCGTGGAAATCGACGCTAGGTGCAAATCGTATTTTATCTTTCCCGCGTTCGGGATCGTTGTTCTCCTGCTGGTTGTGTCCGTGTATCAGGCGCTTACCGGTGGGCATGAGCAATTGGCCTGGCCGGTGCTGCAATCGCGTCCCTGCCGTTTCTGATTTTCATGGGCATGCTGATGCTTAATCCCAAGCCGCGAACAAGCGAAAATTTGCTCCCCCTGTTGCTCGTCGCGGCGGTAGGCGTCCTGCTCGCGCTCTGGGAGCAATTCATCGAAGGATCGTCCGGATGGAGCGCAACATCGGCGACGCTGGGATGGGGCGCGACTTCGGTTGCGATGAGTGGCACGGGGATTTTCCTGATCTATGTTTTCTGGTATTCGCGATTCGGGCGCATTGCCAGTTCTGATTTGTCGGTCGGCAGCAAACTACCCGATTTCGAATTGTCAGACAGCGACGGAGACACGTTTCTGTCTTCCGATCTCGTCGGTTCGCCCGCAGTACTGATGTTCTATCGCGGCAACTGGTGCCCATTGTGCATGGCGCAAATCAGGGAGATATCCGATCGCTATCAGGATCTTGATGCATTGGGCGTAAAACTTATTCTGGTCAGCCCTCAGTCTCATGAGCAAACAGCGACTCTCGCAGCAACCTACGACGTGCCATTTCGATTTCTGGTCGACAAGGATAATGAAGTGGCCCGGTCGCTCGGTATTTCGGTTACGAACGGCGTGCCGGCTGGTATTCCAGGCGGCTATGCACCGGATACCGTAATGCCGACGCTGGTCGTAACAAACGCAAACGGCACGATTATTTTTTCCGACCAGACCGACAACTACAGGGTGCGACCGGAGCCGGATGTGTATCTCGCCGTCCTGCGTCGCGCCGGAGCGATTGCGC
>QIHS01000269.1 GCA_003229095.1 Woeseia sp.
ACGGAACCCGCACGCCGTTCTGCCAGCAGATGATTGTACCTGTCTGTGCCAGTGCTATCGGTATGTCCTGCCACTTCGACAACGGTCTGGTCGAATTCGGTTAAGACCTTACCAACCGAATTGAGTACGTTGAAAAAGGCCGGGTTCAGGTCCGAGCTATCGCTTGCGAAGGTAACATTGCCCGGCATGTTCAGCGTAATGTTGTCGCCGTTGCGCGTAACGCTTACACCCGAACCCTGCAGTTCGGCGCGCAACTTCGCTTCCTGTTTGTCCATGTAAAAACCGACTGCACCGCCAGCGAGCGCACCAACACCGGCGCCAATCAACGCGCGTTGGCGACGATCTACTGCATCTTCACCCGATACAAGACCGACGACTGCGCCTGCAATGGCGCCGATAACAGCGCCCCGCTGCGCACTGCTGGTTTTGGATTCCTGCGTATACGCATCCAGCGTTTCACAACCACTCAGCGCAATTGCCAGGCTGGCCGAGATCAGAAAAACTTTTAATGCCTTGATATTCATGTTCGATCCTCTTTTTTTTGCTGCCCAAGCCGCGAATTCGCAATACTGCGCGCGACATCATATGCGCTGCCATTGTACCTGCCCCCTGCCTGAACAACGCCTGAAAGATACGCTGTTGTCCGCTTTCGGCGACATCGCCATAGCGAAAATGTGCGCCACGTCTCAATTGGAAACCCTCTTGGCAATGGCGCCTGATCTGCGCAGGGTCGGTGTAGAATAGTGCGACGAATAGTCACCGAAACACGACGGACAAAAGCAGATGCAGGACAAGGACAACTGGCTGAGCGAATACGGTGACAGTCATCGCGACATGCGTTTTGCGGCGATCTACTGGGCATCGGTTCTCATCCTGGTGCCGAGTGCCGTAGGTTTGCTCTGGGCCCTGCCGGTTCCCGGAGAGTTCGAACGCATCTCTCCGCTGTTGAACTGGGGCAGTACGTTCCTGATGGCCGCATTGGTGTATTACTTTATTATTTCCATGCCGCTTGCGATCGGCATGCTGCCGTTCGTTTTCGGCATCGCAGCACTGCACATCTGGTTTCCTGAGTCGACCTGGGCACGTGTTGAATTGTCGGCTGAGCCTCATCGGGATATACCTGGGCAATTCCACCAACGGCGGCTGGCGAGCGGTCCTGCGTGACGTGCAGCTGATGATGATCGCGCCGGTGTGGCTGCTGTCCATGTTGTATCGGCGTTTCGGAATACCCTATTAGCCACCTGACCGTTCCGGTAGAATCGGCAGCCCGCCCAACCTGACAATGCCCGGGAGATACTCTTGGCAAGCGCAACTTCCACAGACAAAGCCGTGACCGACAAACGACAATTGAATCCGCTGGACCTTTACGACATCCGCGCCGAACTCTCGGAAGATGAATGTCTTGTGCAGGACTCCGTTGCACGTTTTGTCGATGACAAGGTTTTGCCCGTTATTCGGGAAGCTTTTGAAAATCATGTTTTCCCTCGTGAGCTGATTGATGGCGTCGCCGAACTCGGGCTGCTGGGAAGCTCGATCGAAGGCTACGATTGCGCCGGGCTCAATGCAGTGAGTTACGGCCTGATCTGCCAGGAACTGGAACGCGGTGACAGTGGTCTGCGCAGTTTTGTGTCCGTGCAGAGCAGCCTGGTGATGTATCCGATTCATGCCTTCGGATCTGAAGAACAAAAACAGCGCTGGCTACCCGCAATGGCCAAAGGGGAGGCAATTGGTTGTTTTGGCCTGACCGAGGCGCATGGTGGCTCAGACCCGGGCAACATGAAGACGCATGCCAAGCGCGATGGTGATGACTGGATTCTGAACGGCTCCAAAATGTGGATCACCAACGGCAACCTCGCCGACGCTGCTATCGTTTGGGCGATGACGGAAGAGGGTTTGCGCGGTTTTATTGTTGAAAAGGAAATGCCTGGCTTTACTGCACAAGAGATTGAGAATAAATTCTCGCTACGCGCTTCGGTTACCTCGGCACTGTTTTTGGACAATGTGCGTGTGCCGAACGCGAGCATGTTACCCGATGCGATCGGCTTGAAAGGCCCCCTGAGTTGTTTAACCCAGGCACGTTTTGGCATCACCTGGGGCGTGATCGGCGCGGCACAAGCCTGCCTCAACGAAGTGCTTAACTACACGCAGGATCGAATTCTCTTTCACAAACC
>QIHS01000200.1 GCA_003229095.1 Woeseia sp.
ATGGCGCGGACATGTTTTGTGCACATGGGCCTTTCGAATTCAGGGCAATAGAAATTTACAAAAACAAGCCGATTTTCTACGGACTCGGTTCATTTATCCGGCAGCCCTATATGCAGGAATATGTGCCCTGGGAAACCTACAGTGCACATACCTTCACCGGGCGCGACTATGCGTCAGTGAATCCTATTGATACCACCACTGCCGATGCCGAGTTCCTGACCGCTCGCACTGGCCGGCACCCGGAACGATATTTCAGGGGTGCATCCGTCACTTGCGACTACAAAGATTCGCGTTTGCAAAAATTGACGATTCATCCAGTGGACCTGGGCTTTGACGGGCCGCTATCCGATCTTGGCACGCCGAGAAAGCCAACAGCAAAACGAGCAGATGAGATTCTCAACTCAATCGAGGCGCACTCGGCAAAGTATGGTACGACCGTTCAGGTGTCAGATGGTCTGGGTGTTATTGAGGTTTTGTCATGACAAATCAGGAAAAACTACAGCCGAGTCCCGAAATGGTCGAGGGTCCTTTCTATTCCAAAGGTGGGCAAAAGCGTGCCAACCTGCGTGAAGGGCAGCAGGGGAAGAAGCTGGACCTCACTATTACCATCCTGAATTCAAACAACGGTGCAGCACTTGCCGATATCGACGTGGACCTCTGGCAGTGCAACGCGACGGGGCGTTACAGCGGTTACGACGTCGATCCTGACAAACCTCCGACCAATATCAGCAATGGTCAGCCGGCAACTAACAACGAAACATTCCTGCGCGGGCGTCTCACGACAAATGTACAAGGGCAGGTATCATTTCAGACGATTTATCCGGGTTGGTACGCCTTGCGCACAGCACACATTCACCTGAAGATATTCGAAGGAGAAACCTGCAACCTGACGACGCAACTCTATCTGCCGGAGGGAATTAGCCAGGCGCTTTACCTGACCGACGACTATGTGCGCAAGGCACAACAGGATACTTTCAACATCACTGACCCGGTCATTGGCAATACGACCTCAGATATCGCCTGTTTATGGATCGATGTTGAGGAAGGACGGGATGGATTCCTCGGCAGCGCAACATTACGAATTACACCCGGCAATATTGATAATCTTATTATTGTGCCACCGGGCAGGATTCCGCCGCTGGGCGGCAGGCCGCACGGGAAACCCATAAATTGTCTGAACACACATCCTGAAACCGTACTGCGAACATTCGCTTAAGATTTCGCTGTTCACAAGTTGCCGGATTCGTCTGCTATGCTGAGCGTAACATGTGTAACGATTCGGGCGAGGTGTGCCATGCGTTTGATTCTTATGATTTTGTCATTGTTCCTGCTGTCTTCATGTGTTGTGCACTATCTCGAAGTCGCACCCGTCGCCGTCACCGGCGACACGCCTATTGAAGTTAACTCCCCCGTTAAGGCCCATTTGGTCGATGGTTAGTCGTATTTGCTGATGGAGTCACGGTGGCGGACAATGTCGTTCGTGGTAACGGGCAGCGCTTCGATCTGACGCTGGAGAACAGCGTGTCCGTCACGGAAATTCCGATTGAGGAAATTGCGGCGATGGAAAGTTACCAGACGCCGGTAAGTGTGGGCGCAACGACGGCTGCGTCGGCGGCCTCGACCATCGGTATCACCGCGGCCGCGCTGGTTGGCGTCGTGCTTATTTTTGGTTCCTGCCCGACGGTCTACAGCTTCGATGCAGATAGCGCATCGCGCCGGCATTTCAGATGCGCGACATCGATCGCCTCAATGTTCGACCCACGATGAGGGGTTATTTCGAACTGGAAGTCCGCAATGAGATGCTGGAAACACATTACATTGACCACCTCGAAGTGCTTGAGATTGTTCACGGACCCGATCAAAAGGCGTATCCGGATGAAAAAGGCCGGCCTTTGGTCGCGGGAAACCTGGGTTGGCGCGATCGATCAGGCGGGCCGGGATGTTCTCAATACTGTAATTGAAGCTGACGGTGTTGTGTGGAGTGCGACAGAGGAGCGCCTGGCCACTGTAACGGAAGACGATTATCTAAATCACCTCGATTTTGAATTCATCGTACCGGAGGACTCCGGCGACGTCGCGCTTGTGTTGCGCCTGCGCAATAGTTTGCTCAATACCGTGCTGCTCTACGATGTCATGTTGCAGGAGCAGAGCTATTCGGCACTCGACTGGATGGGTCGGGATCTCAACCGATTGAGAAACAAGATCGAGACTGGTCTTTGGTACCGAAAGCACATGGGCCTGACGATTTCGGTATGGGACAACGGTCGCTATCGAAAAGTAAAACGAATCGGTGACCAGGGACCCATTGCGTGGAGCGAACGTGCGGTTAGTTTGTCTGGCAGCAGTGATGGCCGCCTGAAAGTGCGCTTGTCTTTCGTTGCCGATAACTGGCGCTTTGATCAGGTGGCGCTGGCACTCGATAGTAAGCGCGGCGTTTCTCGCACTATCGCTGTCGAGAGTTCGTCAACATACGGTGATCGCCCGGACATTGTTGAATACCTCGCCAGGGCGGATGAGGAATATCTCATAACCCGACCTGGCGAGAGTGTTTCGCTTCGGTTTCACGCAGGCCAGGACGCAGAGGGAACTACACGCAGTTTCTTTCTGGCATCAGAAGGCTATTACATAGAGTGGATGCGGTCTGACTGG
>QIHS01000335.1 GCA_003229095.1 Woeseia sp.
ATACCGGCGGCCCGATCATGGTGCCGGTTGGCGAGAAAACACTGGGACGCATCATGGATGTTCTCGGCAAGCCGATCGACAACAAGGGCGATATTGGTGCGGAAACCCTGATGCCGATTCATCGCTCCCCGCCGAGTTACGAAGAACAGGCAGCGGGAACAGAGCTGCTGGAGACGGGCATCAAGGTGGTCGACCTGATTATGCCGATTTCCAAAGGCGGCAAGGTCGGCCTGTTCGGCGGCGCCGGTGTGGGCAAGACGGTTACGCTGATGGAACTCATCAACAACATTGCATCAGAGCATGGTGGTTATTCGGTATTTGCGGGCGTTGGTGAACGAACTCGCGAAGGCAATGATTTCTACCACGAGATGACCGACTCGGGCGTTATCGACAAGGTGTCGCTGGTGTACGGACAGATGAATGAACCACCGGGCAACCGCCTGCGAGTCGCACTGACCGGCCTGACCATGGCCGAAGCGTTTCGCGACGAAGGCCGTGACGTATTGATGTTCATCGACAACATCTATCGATACACACTGGCGGGCACGGAAGTGTCAGCATTGCTCGGGCGCATGCCATCGGCGGTGGGTTACCAGCCAACGCTTGCCGAGGAAATGGGCATCTTGCAGGAGCGTATTGCTTCGACCAAGACCGGTTCCATTACGTCCTTCCAGGCCGTTTACGTACCAGTCTGACTGACCCCTCGCCGGCAACGACCTTTGCCCATCTTGATGCAACGCTTGTTTTGTCGCGCCAGATCGCCGAGCTGGGTATTTACCCGGCCGTTGATCCGCTGGATTCGACCAGTCGAATTCTTGATCCACTGATCATCGGACAGGAACATTACGATTGCGCTCGTGGCGTACAGGCCGTATTGCAGCGCTACAAGGAACTGCAGGACATCATCGCGATTCTGGGCATGGACGAGCTGTCGGAAGAAGACAAACAGTCTGTGACCCGAGCACGAAAGATTCAGCGCTTCCTGTCGCAGCCGTTCACGGTTGCAGAGGTATTCACTGGCTCGCCCGGCAAGTACGTACAGCTGGCTGAAACCATTCGCGGCTTTAACGCGATCGTCAACGGCGACTACGATCATCTGCCGGAGCAGGCGTTCTACATGGTTGGCACGATCGAAGAAGCGGTCGAAAAAGCCGAGACGATGAAGTAGACGAGTAGCAACTCATGCCCACAATTCAGGTCGACATCGTCTCCGCGGAAGGCGAAATTTACTCAGGCGAGGCCAGCATGGTGTTTGCACCTGCCAGTATGGGTGAGGTGGGTATCGCGCCAAGACACGCACCATTGCTGACGGCGTTGAAGCCCGGTGAAGTGCGCGTGATCGACCCGGAAGGCAAAGAACACTTCTTCTACATCACCGGCGGCATGCTCGAAGTTCAGCCACACCTTGTCACGGTCCTGGCAGACACAGCGCTTCGCGGTGAGCAACTGGACGAAGCCGCAGCCCTGCAAGCACAGGCAGAAGCAGAAGAAGCACTACAAGGCGCATCGCGAAACCGACCTGGCCCGCGCGCAACTGGAACTCGCCGAAGCCCGCGCCCGCTACCAGGCCGCCCAGAAACTCAAAGGCAAATAGAACCCAAAACTGGGTCAAAAAACCGGGTAAAAAACCGGGTCAAAAAAACCGGGTCAGAGCCCAATAACAAGAGCGCCGAGCAAGAAACCGGGTCAGAGCCCGTTATTGGGCTCTGACCCGGTTTTTTACCCGGCCCTTTCTTGGCCAGTTTGGCAAATGGTTTCTCGATCTGTCTGACGGCATGATCTTGAATATGCCAAGAATCAAACGCTTATGTGTCCCGGGATTGCCGATGCACGTCGTGCAGCGCGGCAACAATCGAAAACCATGCTTTGTCCGGAGACGGGATTACTCAATTTACCTTGCCGCGCTCCTGGATAGCGCGACAAGATACCACGTTGATATTCATGCATACGTGCTAATGACTAATCACGTACACCTGCTTGTTACGCCGCGCGACAACATTGGTGTGTCACGGATGATGCAACAAATGGGTCGGCGGTATGTGCGAATGTTCAACAATGCTCACAAGCGAACCGGGACATTGTGGGAAGGTCGATTTCACTCATCGATAATTGATACTGATCGTTATCTCTTCGCGTGCTATCGGTATATAGAGCACAATCCTGTGCGGGCAGGAATGGTGAGCGCGCCCGGCGACTATCTTTGGTCAAGTTTCAAGGTAAACGCACTCGGCAGAGCAAGTGAATTAATCACACCCCGGAAAGAGTGGATTGATCTTGGCAAGGACAAGTACGAGCGGTGTAACAAGTATCGATCAATAGTTGGTTCGTCTCTGGTCGACAAGAGCTTCGACGCGATTCGTTTTGGAACAAACAAGGGACTGCCTGTCGGATCTAGCCAATTTATAAACTCAATCGAGCTGAAACTTAGCACGACGCTTGGCTCTGGAATACAGGGCCGACCAAAAACCGGGTCAGAGCCCAATAACGGGCTCTGACCCGGTTTTCTTATGTTTATTGCCAGCGAGCTTGCTTGTCATTCCCCACCGGCAATGATGCCTGCACTCAAATCAGTAACTGGCTCTCGGGGATCCAGCAAAGCGGGCAGCGTGTTCAGGTCTCCGTCGATAGGCGAGGTGATGGCCAAGCCGAGAATATCCATCAGTAATGGGTAGACATCAATTACGCGAATCGCCGGAATTCGAACACCTCCCGGCAAGCGCGGTCCGCTTGCCATGAATATGCCATGCATGTCCTTTGATTCCGGTGGCCAGCCGTGGTCGCT
>QIHS01000565.1 GCA_003229095.1 Woeseia sp.
GTGTAAAGTGTCCCGGATTGATGGATACGCCGCTACTGGAAGACAGGAATGAAGGAAAAACTGCAAATCACGGCCTATGAAGTCGTTGACGAACCCATGCCACTGCGCACCGCGCAACGGGCGCGAGACTGGATCGAAGACCTGCCAGATCGTTTTGCCTATCGATGCCTGCCGCTGGCAGTCGCAAACCAGGTGGGGTGGGAGATTCTCAACCCGGTATCGTTCACGGCGCGCTGGAACGGCAAGGCGGGGCTCGATGCGATCAAGATCAGTTTTCACGACGAGACCTCGGCGCTAATCGGTTCTCATTTTGGCAGTGGTGTGCTGACCTTCTCGCTTGGCTATTTGTTTCGCACCACCAAGTCGCACAATTTGTGGGTCAAGGGTCCGGCCAATAGACCCAAAGACGGAATCGCACCGCTGGAGGGCATCATCGAAACGGACTGGGCGCCATTCACCTTCACGATGAATTGGCAGTTTACGCGCCGCCGCAACAAAGTCATCTTTGAGAAGGATGAGCCGATTGCGACGGTATTGCCTTATCCGCGTCACTACGTCCGGAAGTTCGAACCCAGGCTGCAGGTGATCAATGAAAATGCAAAACTCTATCAACAATATGTCGATTGGCGCGACGACAGGAAAAAATTTAACGAAGAATTGCAGCAAAGTGGCTCGGAGGCGCAACAACAACGCTGGCAGCGAACTTACATGAAAGGCCAGGACGGGGCCGGGAACGTATTCGCCGGGCACGAGACCAAAATGCAATTGAAGGAATTCAAGCGACGCTAATGGGCTAGTCGCCCGGTCATGCTTGAGGCAGGCGCTGTCGCCGGTCCCTTTATCTAAGCAGATTTAGTGCAATTGAGTAGTAAGGGCTTCCAATTCCTTGTGGGCCTGCTATAGTCCGCCTCGTTCTGGCGCACATCGGTCTGCGCCAATCACTCCGAGCCCCGCAAATTCGCGGTTGCCGGAGCTCTCAAAGCATTACCAGCCTGGACCGAACCTTGCGCGGAAACCCCGCCCTCGAGTCAGGCGATCCGGAGTACACAATCAAATGTTATTTAAAGAACTCGGCCTGTCGGCCGAATTGCTGCGTGCGGTCAAAGAAAAGGGTTACGAAGAAGTAACACCGATCCAGCAGCGACTCATTCTTGAAGGTCGCGATATTCTCGCTGGTGCCCAAACAGGCACAGGCAAGACAGCGGGCTTCACCTTGCCCCTTTTGCATCACTTACAGACGTCGCAGAAAAATCGTCGTAGCATTCGTGCGCTGATTCTTACCCCCACGCGCGAACTTGCTGCACAGGTTGCAGAAAGCGTTCGTGACTATGGCAGCCATTTGCCATTTAGAACTGCAGTGATTTTCGGTGGCGTGAGTATCAATGCGCAGATTTCAAAGCTGAAAAAAGGCGTAGACGTCGTCGTTGCGACACCTGGTCGTTTGCTCGATCACATGCAACAAAAGACGATTGATCTTTCCAAAGTGGAGCTTCTTGTTCT
>QIHS01000080.1 GCA_003229095.1 Woeseia sp.
GAAGATTGTCGGTACACCATCTACTTGTCGACAATTCAAACCGGGTAGTGATGAATTCGCACTGGATGAAGCACCGCCCGCCTATCGTCGCGTCAATCTTCTTGCGGACGGCAGTGTTGACACCGAACTTATCTGGCTAACGAGTAACGAATGACTATGCATATTCGAAATACGCTGGGAACAATGCTTTTCTGCGCCTTGTTTGGTGCAAGTGCAGCGGTTGCTGCAGAGCGTGAACATCCGCTGACAATGTGGCAGGTAGAAGGACAGGAGAATCGCGTTTACATACTGGGCTCGATTCATTTGCTGCGCGAGGCAGACCATCCGCTGCCGTCGGCAATCTATGACGCCTATGACGATGCAGACACGCTCATCATGGAGCTCGACATGGACGACATTGATCCCGTTGAGACGCAATCCATGGTGGTTGAACTCGGGCTGATTCAAGGTGGTGAGACGCTGTCTGATGTACTGGGCGAAAAACTGTATGCCGAAGCGGAAACGCTTGCTGAGGCCGTCGGCATTCCTTTGTCGATGATGAGTCGCGCGGAACCCTGGTATGCCGCAATGAATATCGAGTTGATGTTGTTGATGCGCATTGGCTTCAATCCCATGTTCGAAAAGAAATCCTGGGCCTGGAAACGATGCGGCAACAACTCGGATTCCTGGACGGTCTGTCCCAGGATGCGCAACAGGAAATGCTCATGCAGGCTTTGTCTGATGCGAACGAACTGGATGAGATGATGGACGATTTGATCGATGCGTGGCGCCGGGGCGATACGGAGTATATGGAAGAAACCCTGCTTGCAGACATGGAAGACTATGCGGAGCTAAACAAGGTGATTATCGTGGATCGCAATATTGACTGGACCGGGCAAATCGAAGCGTTGCTCGACGACAAATCTGACTACATGATCATTGTCGGTGCACTGCATCTTATTGGCGACGAGGGCGTGCCCAGGCTGCTGGAAGAGCGCGGTCATTCAGTCACACAGATGTACCAGGCGGTCCAATAGCCGACGACTAAATTTCTACCATCTGGAAATCTTCTTTCCCGGCGCCGCAGTCCGGACAGCGCCAGGACAAAGGCACGTCTTTCCAGCGGGTGCCGGGCGCGATGCCGGCTTCCATGTCGCCTGTTTCTTCGCTGAAGACAAATCCGCAAATAAGACACATATAGGTTTTCATGGGTCAATAGTTTGCACCACGGGGATCATTCACACCAGCGGGATTAGTCGGTAGCATGCGCACTCTGGCAAGAGGACGCACATGAACCATTTTGAGCAAGCGAAACAATTTATCGCCGGCGGTGTAAATTCGCCGGTGCGTGCATTCGCGGGCGTCGGCGGCGAGCCGGTTTTCATCAAAAGCGCCAATGGTGCGTTGCTGGAAACGGAAGATGGTCGGCAAATGATCGACTACGTCGGTTCGTGGGGTCCGATGATACTCGGGCACTGCCACCCGGCCGTCGTCGAGGCAATAACGAGCGCGGCTGCCAGCGGCATCAGTTTCGGTGCGCCGTCTGTCATCGAAACACGCCTTGCGAAAAAAATCTGTGAGCTCATGCCGTCCATCGAGCGCGTCAGGATGGTGAGTTCAGGTACGGAAGCCACGATGAGTGCCATTCGAC
>QIHS01000432.1 GCA_003229095.1 Woeseia sp.
CAACTTTTTCGGCCATCTGCCATACGATGTGCTGTCGCCTATCGGCATGAACGGCGCGTACTTTTATCTTCGAACGCAATACGAGTTCTAAGCGGGGACGGGAAATTCGGCCATCCGAATAGAATCCGAATCTGATTCATCGCGTGCAACTCGGATGGGTGTGTGCTACTAGTAGTCATGCTACGGGTTCCCGACCACGATTGACGAAGAGGCCCGCTTTGGGGCTAATCATGTTTTAACCCCAGAGTCTCCCTGAACAGATTGGACCATCCGATGAAACGGAACACTACTGTCGCCTTGACCGTGATCGCTGCGACGGTCGTTGCTCTCATAGTTGGTATTGGCACATCAACCGTTGACGAAAATATTTCAAGGAAAGATGCGGTCAGCGTTGGTAGCAAAGCGGAAATTGTCAACAGTGCGAAAGAAGCTCCGATAGTAGAGCCGCCTGTAGTGGACGGCGAAGACGACTTTCTCGAGGAGGAGATAGCCGATAACGACTTTACCGTTGCGGAATCTGCTGACACAAACTCTGCTATTGCATTGAGCGTAGAGTCTCAAGAGTTCGTTCGGGCTCTTGTCTACGAAGCGCTCGCATCTTCCGAAATAAGCAGCGTTGCCTATCTGGAAAAAATCGAGTGCGGTCATTCCAACTGCAGCGTCGAGGTCACCTTCTACAATGCACTGCCGATTTATCCAAAGACAGCTTCATTGATGAGCGACATGAATGCTCGCCTGGACGAGAATCCATCGACAAATCACCTGCAATTCGGCTTCACCTCGATCAAGAGGGGCGATGACGGCCTCGGCGAGACCATTTTCGTCATGATGCCTAAGCCGGAGAGACAATTCGACGTAAGTATTATGTTAGACCTCGATGAAAAAACTAGCCCGCATATTGCACCGTTTAACCGCTAGTGTTCGCTTGCAACCTCGCGATCTGCAACTCCAGCCTTTTGACCTCGCGAATGACACGATTAGATTCCATTCGCATCCAGAAATATACCTTGATGAACGAAACCATCGTTAACAAAATGATTGCTGCTGCGGCCCATTTTACGGCGTCAGGACCACTCCCAATCTCTATCAGTTTCCATAGCGAGAAAAATCCACCCGCAGCAAGAATCACCATCACAACGGTACAACGGTCGTAAGGCTGAAAATCCATGCTTGCGGCCCGCGATAAACGCCAAACCATTGTGCAAAGATTCCCTGCTCCCCAAATTCATCAAACATGGCGCGGTCTTCTGCGTTCAATGCCTCTTCAATTCTTCGATCGAGCTCATCCATTGTTTTCTCCTCCTTCAAGTGCCTGACGCAATTTGCGCCGGGCATGCATCAGACGGGTCTTTACAGTCCCCGCCGGGATATTGAGCGCTACGGCAATCTCCGCAACGCTGAATCCTTCAGTGTAGAAAAGTGCAACCGCAGCACGCTGCTCCGGTGGCAATACCGCCATGGCCTGATTTAGGGGCGCACGATCCGCATACGTTTCCATCTCGGTTGAAGCAATCGTCTGCGCCATCGGTTCGGCCGCATAACTTTGCGCCAACTTGCGATCTCGCTGAGTGCGTCGGATCGTATCGGCCGCGCGGCGCGCAATGATCCGATACGCCCAGGCCGGAAATACCGCTGCGTCATTCAGGCGCGGCAAACCTTTAACAATATCGTTCCAGCCATCCTGCACCACATCGCGAGCCTGCTCAGCATCTCCCATTAATCGACAAGCATGGGCATAGAGTTTTGGCTGCCACCGCTGAGCCAGCTGGCCGAATGCGACGCGATCGCCAGCACGCGCCGATGCGGCCAGGTACTCATCAAGAATTCGTCCTTTATCCCTGCGCATCGCATGGCCCCACCTGGATCGGCATATCGCCTGGTTTACCGCTTATTCAGACTATAAGTCGCTCTGGCGAACAAAACGGTTCAATTGATTCTAAAGAATTTTCCGCCCTTGCTGCGTCCTGCCTGATTGTTTGACCTGCAAGTGAATCCAGACTCGCCGGCCATGCGTAGCATTGGTAGGGGGCACACTGTGTTTGAAAGCATCGAGACTGACGGCTTGCCTTCATCTGTGGCAATGTGCCCGTCTGTTATATTGCGTCCCATGAATGCTGACGCAGAATCGGGTGAGTCACGGCTGGCATTTTTGTTGCAGG
>QIHS01000501.1 GCA_003229095.1 Woeseia sp.
CGGGGTACGCCGCTAAACGCTTTTCCTTTTCTGCGGTACACTGTCAGGGACACTTCCGAAGAAAAGCAAGAATGGATCGAACCCCTGATTCGAAGCGTGTCCTGGCGCTATGCGATGCGGTTCTTGAACAGCAGGCAGACCAACGCGCCGCGTTCTTGAGCCGGCAGTGCGCCGGTGATGAGAACTTGCGGCGTGCGGTCGATTCGGTACTGGTCGCCATTTCCGACTCGGATCAGTTCCTTGTCGCACCATCCGCTGACGCCGGGCAACCAATACTCGGGCAGCAGATCGGTGACTACATCATTACCAGGCAGTTGGCGGAAGGTGGCATGGGCACCGTTTTTCTTGCAACGCGACAAGGCGATGATTTTGATCAGCAAGTCGCGATAAAGATGGTTCGCCGACAATTCCTCGCCAAGGAAACGCTGCAACGATTCAATTCAGAGCGAAAAATTCTTGCGTCACTGCGACACCCCTACATCGCGCAACTGATTGACGGCGGAACGACCAATGATGGCACTCCGTATCTGGTGATGGAGTACGTCCAGGGCCAGCCGATCGACGAGTACTGTGACGCGAATCATCTGGCGATCCCCGATCGTTTGCGGCTAGTTCAAAAAATCGCGCTGGCCGTGCAGGCCGCGCACCAAAACCTTATCGTTCATCGCGACCTCAAGCCATCGAACGTTCTGGTGACACAGGACGGCATTCCGAAGCTACTCGACTTTGGTATCGCGAAACTCATCGATCCCGCTTCCAGCAGTGCGAGCAATACAACAATATTCGGGCACCAGGCGATGACGCCCGACTTTGCCAGCCCGGAGCAAATTCTAGAGGCACGCGTAACGACAGTAAGCGACGTCTACTCGCTCGGGGTGATGGCCTATCAGTTGCTGGTCGGTGAGCAGCCGTACCGTATTGGTACATCGAACTTTCGAGAAATAGTCAGACAGTTTGAATCGCTAACAGTGGCTTCGCCCAGTGCCCGCCTGGAATCGCTTGAAGTGCCAGGCGCATTGCCGCCTTGCGAAACAGCACCGTTGACAAACTATCGCGAAAGCTGAGCGGTGATCTGGATCGGGTAATCGCGAAAGCAATGCAAATGGATCCCAAACGACGTTACGAGTCCGTGCGCGACTTCTCAGAGGACATTGGCCGTTACCTTGACAACATGCCCATCATCGCGCGCAGCGATACCTTCCGATATCGTGTCACAAAATTTGTAACACGCAACAAGTTTAGCGTGGGTGCTGCATCGACGACTATTCTCGCGATTATGGTCGGCTTCGGTGCAGCGATTTGGCAAGCGAACGTGGCTCGCGAACAACTACAGCGGGCGGAAGCGGTGAGCGAATTCCTTGGCGACATATTGCTCTCGCCAAGCACCAATTGGGACGCATCGCTGCAAACGGGCGCCGATGCGACCATTTCCGAGGTACTGGAAGCAGCAGAAGCAAAATTGGATAGTGACCTGACCGACTATCCCGAGGTGCGTGTCGAGTTATATCTTAAGATGGGTGAGGCCCGCAGCCGAATGGAGGATCATGATGCCGCAATCCGCATCAATGACAAAGCATTGCAATTGATGCGAGCCGAGTTGCCGTCGTCCTCGCCGCTGTTACCAGAAGCTTTGCGCTTGAAGGGCTACGCGTTATCAGAGGCTGGCAGGCTGCAAGAATCCGTCAATGCTTATGACGCGGCACTTGCCGCTGCGAATCGCCTGTCATCAAAGGGTAATTTGCGGAAGCTGTATATCCTGAACGATGGCGCCGGCGCCTACTACTATATCGGTAAACTGCGTCGCGCCCTCGCGATGCAACAGCAAGTCGTTAATGACTCGTTTGACTTGTTTGGCAAAGGCCTTCTCCCCTACCATACGAATGGTTATAACAACCTCGCGCTGTATCAGTTCGAACTGGGTCAGATTGAAGCCGCTGAAAAAAGCCTGGCCTTAGGTTTGAAGGCCCATGAAATGTATCCCGAGCAGACAAGTTTTGTGGGCGGCATAATGAACCTTGCGATGGGCCGAACGAAGAAGCTGTGCGCTATTTTCAGAAGGCTGTTGATCTTTTTACGCAGGCATATGACGCCGATCACCTGGAAGTGGCATTCGCCAGCGCACAGCTTGCTCGAGTATCGGTACGACTTGGCAGGATCGATGTGGCCGTCGACATCATCGATCGTTTTTATCAGTTTGACGAGAACACATTCGAAGACCCTGAGATATGGACTTACTACCTGGCAAAAGCGTCAATAGCGCTCGCCCAGGGCGATGCAGATGCCGTAATACGCGACGTGACAATGGCACTCAAACCGAGCTCGATCGAAGTGATGCGAAAAATGGACAGGGCAGACGCGCGTCTATTATTGTCGCAAGCCTATTTCGCCGCTGGCAATCGCGAATACAATAAAGCGATGCAAATTATCGATGAATGGCTGGGAAATGACTCGCCATACCGTCAGCATGTGGCAACACTGAAGCCGGGAAAATAGGATCTAACTTTCTCACCGTTCGCCCTGATGATTTGGTAATTTCCATCTTGGATATCGTAAATTCCAGCGATTGCCTGTCAATGTCGCGTTCAAGCCTCGGTTCAGGCCGCGTTTTTTAGCTAGAATCTCTCTCCCTGAATAGCAAAGCATTTAAGCGCTATGTCCTCAGACGCGAAATTCGACGTAATTGTCGTCGGCGGCGGCCACGCCGGCACGGAAGCAAGCCTTGCTGCCGCGCGCGCCGGTGCGCGGACATTGCTCATTACGCAGAACCTGTCGACGCTCGGACAGATGAGCTGCAATCCTGCTATCGGCGGCATCGGCAAGGGCCATCTGACCAAAGAGATCGACGCCCTTGGCGGTGCAATGGCCTGCGCTATAGATCACGCGGGCATTCAGTTTCGCACCCTGAATGCCAGCAAGGGCCCGGCCGTCAGGGCGACCCGGG
>QIHS01000338.1 GCA_003229095.1 Woeseia sp.
ACCCATAGCGTACGAGAACCCATGGCGAATAAGAAGCGCTTGAAACTGCTGCACAGAAAATTGTGTTTGCCGGCTGCGCGGCTTAGTCTGCGGGTTGCAAACATGCCGAGTGAATACCAATGAATGAGCCGAACAGACAGCTTCGCCGCAGTATCATCAAAACGCTGGGTGCCGGGGCGATTGCTGCTGCTGTCGGTGGTTGTGCGCCTGTCGCGGGCAACACGCGCAAATTTGAGCGGCAATACTCGAGGAAGCCGTGGGTCGCGCCGCGCATCTCCATGGAAAACGTGATCAGGGTAGTGGTCGGTCATCGTCCCTATCGTCCTTCCGGGTTTGTCGTCAGGCAAGAGCGCCTCGATCCACAACTACGGTCACGGCGGCGCGGGCATTACACTTTCATGGGGCTCGTCTGCGCTTGCCGTGCGTGAAACGCTTGGTATGGAACACCGCGAAGCAGCGGTGATCGGCAGTGGTGTAATGGGGCTAACCAGCGCAAGACTGTTGCAGGACGCCGGCTGGAAAGTGACGATCTATACACGCGACATGGCGCGGCATACGACATCGAATGTTGCCGGTGGTGAATGGGGACCGTACAGTGCACACGATCCCGATGTGTCGTCAAATGCGTTTAAGTCACAACTTCAGTTTGCCGCCAAGATTTCGCACCACGCGTTTACCAACCTCGGCGGCCCGGATTACGGCATCCACTGGACAGAACTCTATACGCTCAGTGACCAGCCATTCAGTGATAGTGACGATCAATTTGCGGACCTGTATCCGTACAAGAAAGACCTCAGCCCCGATGAGCATCCCTTCCCGTCCCGCTATGTTCGAAGTGTATTGACGATGATGGTCGAGCCAGCAACTTTTCTGCGGCGCCTGACGGAGAGTTTTTTACAGGCTGGTGGAAAGTTCGTCATCAGGACTTTTGACGACAAGACGGAGCTGCTTTCCTTGGCAGAACCGGTGATTTTCAACTGCACCGGTCTTGGCGCCGGCAAGTTATTCGGTGACGAGGAAATCACGCCTGCCAAAGGGCAGCTTGTCTTCATGCCACCTGACCCGGCTGTTGATTACCTGACGATCGGTGGCGGCAACAGCAACCTGTACATGTTTTCCCGATCGGACGTGCTGTTGCTCGGTGGCACATTCAAAATTGGTGATTACACAACGCATGCAGAGCCCGCCGAGACGGCACGAATCGTCGCAGAGCATCAGAGGATTTTTTCAGGGTTTGACTAGTAGCGTGTTGGCGCAGCTCACCAGTACCTGGCGCGTAAATCAATCAGGTTGAATCGCGCATCCTGCTGCAGTGCAATTGTCTTCTGCGGAAATAGCTGTCTGCACTGGCGGGCAATGCTGGCACGATAATTCTTTCTGCACATCCGGGTTGTCAATGCTGGAAAACGCGACATGGTGCATTTTTTTGTCTTCTTGCGCGAAACAACGTGAAACAGCAACCACCCGGCAAATTGTATTCCTGATACCCAAGACTCGACATCACCGTAACGGACGAAAAGAACCATTCTGCCATGCCCGACGCGCCGGGCGTCCTTCGAT
>QIHS01000113.1 GCA_003229095.1 Woeseia sp.
ATGCCGGTCATATGGCTGATCTCCATCGTCATCTTCACCGGCTATTGTGCCTACTGGGGCACTTTCCGCTTTACGTCGTACGCCAGCGATATTTTCCTGCTCAGTGTCACCGCCGGTGCGGCGATAAGCGTTGGCAAAATGTGGCTGAAACCGCTGGCTGCATTGGTTGCCGGTTTCATTGCCGACAAATTCGGCATTGCAAGATCGGTTGCGAGCCTGTTCGTGATACTCATCGCGGCCTTTTTGCTTTTTGCAATGCTGCCCGGCGATCCGTCGTTGCTTCCCGTGATGCTTGCCGGTGTAGTTGTGGCTTCACTGGCGGTATTCGCAATGCGTGGCATCTATTTTGCCCTGCTCGAAGAAGGCGCGATACCGCTTGCTGTGACCGGCACTGCGGCTGGCATCGTATCTGCAGTCGGTTTTACACCCGACATTTTTATGCCATTGCTTGGCGGCGCCCTGCTCGATGCCTATCCTGGTGTGCCCGGGTATCGATACTTCTATCTCGTTGTCGCGGGTTTCTGCACAATTGGTTTGCTGGCGTCCCTGTTTATCTATTTCAAATATGTAAAAGTGAAGTCAACGGAGCATCGGTCTGAACAGATGCTGTGAACACCATTAACCTGCGGAGAACATTTTGTTTCGACACTTATCATTTTGCCTGATCACTTGTATGACGTTCGCATCTGCATCTGCACAGGTATCGGTTCCTGTCTCTACAGACGAGGTCATCGTCAACTGGAGAAGTCCGTCAACATCAATAGTGGCTCGATGAATTTTGAGGGCGTCCGCGCCGTTGGCGATTTGCTGGTGCCGGAATTCGAGGAGCTTGGTTTCACCACAACATGGATAGATGGAGCGCCCTTCGGGCGGGCTGGACATCTGCTGGCAGAACGGGATGGCAGCGGGCCGAAAATTCTCCTGATCGGCCATCTCGATACCGTGTTTCCCATAGACAGTGAGTTTCAGACATTCGAGATTGTGGATGAGCATTACGCTCGCGGTCCTGGCACGACGGACATGAAAGGTGGCAATGTCATTATGATTCACGCATTGCGAGCGCTTCGTGCAGCGGGCGTTCTGGATGACCTGTCGATCCGCGCGGTTTTCACCGGCGATGAAGAGCTGTCCGGCAACCCCAAGAGTTTGCGCAGTGCCGTACTGGTCGAGGCCGGAAAATGGGCAGACTACGCCATCGGATTTGAGGACGGCGATGGCAATCCGGAGACTGCGGTTATCGCGCGACGTGGATCTTCCAGCTGGACTCTGCAGGTGATTGGCACCCGCGCGCATTCATCACAGATATTCAAGTCGGAATTCGGCGCAGGTGCGATCTACGAAGCCGCGAGAATTCTGACTGCGTTTCGTACCGAGTTGTCGTCTATGGAAAACCTGACATTCAATCCCGGGCTGATCGTTGGCGGCACTGATGTCGAATACGACGCGGCCGGAAACAGAGGCACAGCATTCGGCAAAAACAACGTGATTTCCGGCTCGGTCACAGTCACTGGCGATCTCAGGGCGACCTCACCGCAACAATGGCGGGAGGCCACGCAGAAAATGAGTGAGATTGTGTCAGCGCATCTGCCAATGACGGCGGCAACCATCGAGTTCGGCGAAGGCTATCCACCGATGGCACCGTCGGCGGGCAACTATGCGCTTCTTGAAATGTTCAACCAGGTCAGCCAGGAACTGGGCTTTGGTGAGGTTAGGGCAGTCAATC
>QIHS01000447.1 GCA_003229095.1 Woeseia sp.
CCCTTCATCAGGCCGATGTTGCCTTCCTGAATCAGGTCCAGGAAATGCAGGCCGCGGTTTGTGTATTTCTTCGCGATTGAAATAACGAGGCGAAGGTTTGCCTCCACCATTTCTTTTTTCGCACGACGCGTCTTTGCTTCTCCAACCGACATTTGCCGATTGATTTCCTTAATCTCGACAATTTTCAGATTGGTCATCATTTCGACAGCGACCAATTTGCGCTGAGAGCGCATGATGTTTTCCTTGAGCTTCGCAAGTATTGATGAATGTTTGCGTTTGGCTCGAATATGTTTTTCGATCCAGCCCAGATCTGTTTCGCTCTTTGGGAAGCTTGCTATAAAATCTTTTCTTGGCATGCCTGCATCGCGCACGCAAAATTCCATCACCTGTCGTTCCTGAGCACGAATGACGGAGATAGCGTCACGCAATTCACGCACAAGCGCCTCAAACATTTTTGGCGCGAGTTTCAGCTCCATAACCCGATCGGCGAGATTTGCCCTGGCCTTGATCGTTTTCTTGTCAGCGTTGCCGTGTTTCTCGATCAGCGTCAGACAGCGGTTGAGCTGTCGTTTGATGACCTTTATTCGGCGAGCAACTTCCAGCGGATCCGGTCCGGTGTCGATGACCTCTTCCTCTTCATCTTTTTTCTTGTCATCGGCATGCGATTTAGTTACAGGCGACTGGATTTCTTCCGGCGCATCAAGGTCGATGAAGCCAACCACAAATGCCTGCAACCGGGTATTGCCCGCCGCCACCGACTCGTGGACTTCGATCAGCTTTTCCAACGCGGGCGGAAAGTGCGCCACGTTGTATTTCACCTGGTTCAGCCCGTCTTCCATGCGCCGGGCAATATCGATCTCACCCTGGCGCGTCAGAAGTTCGACGGTACCCATTTCGCGCATGTACATGCGAACCGGGTCAGTTGTGCGGCCGAATTCTGCATGAACCCGAGCCAGCGCCGCCTCAGCTTCCTCAGTGGCGTCGTCATCATTCGACACGGCTGTGTCTGTTAGCACCAGCGACTCGGCATCCGGCGCTTTTTCATAGACCGTGATACCCATGTCATTGATCATGTTGACAATTTCTTCGATTTGCTCGTGATCGTTGACCTCGGCAAAGGTCAGGTAGCCCTGTTCCTTCGCTCTGGCGATCAAAGCCTTTAGTTGCTGCGCCTGCTTATTGTCGCTTTTCATTGGTTTGCTGTCGCTTTTCATCGCTTGAACTTTACTCAAAATCCTTGAACCTTCATTTTAGTTGGGCAAAAAGACTAATGGTACTGTGTTGGGCGGGTCGAGGCTACCAAAGCGAGCGCTTGATTAGCAGAGGCCCGTCAATTCGGGCCGAATTGAACGTTGAGGAAGTGGGGAATCTACTGGGGCGGCGAGTTTCGCATCAATAATGCGACCAGCAGCCGAATCTGCGTATCGTCCAGGCGCTTACCATAAGCCGGCATTTCGCCGCTGCGGCCAGTAGCGATTGAGATTTGCAGCGCCACATCATCATTGCCATACAACCAGACATCGTCTGCAAGATTCGGGGCACCAAGCAAGACATTGCCAGCACCATCGGCGCCATGACAGGCAATGCATAGCTGATTGTATTGGCTCTGGCCGGGATGACCATCCAGGTCGCCATCACCCAGCTGGTTGACGTAATCGGCAACCTGCTCGACCCCTTCATCACCAAGAACGGCTGACCAACCCACCATCACACCGCGCCGGCCATCGCGAATCGACTGCTCAATCTGCGCCGGAGTATTTCCCCATTGCCAATCTGCGTCAGTCAGGTCGGGGAACATAGAAGCCTGTCCAGCGGCATCGTAGCCGTGACACACAGCACAATTTCGGTCAAATATTCGTTGTGCCGAGTGCATCAATGCTGCGTCCGACTGCAAGGTTTCAATCTGCGCTTCAGATATCAGCTTTCTGATGCCACCAAATTCTGTATCGAACTGACTGAAGCTTTCAGCAACTCGACCGCCCTGCGACCATTTTAGTGCACCGGAGTAGCTGC
>QIHS01000122.1 GCA_003229095.1 Woeseia sp.
TGGCAAAGCGACGATGAATCTGCGGCGCAGGCCTTCGTTTCAGCATTGCGGTTGACCGGCTCCGCTGCACCCGATGACGAAGTACGCGTGGTGCCGGACCTGCCTTCGGGCAAGTTATCACTTGCCATCCTCGCCAGTTACACGGGTCCGGGCATCGCGGGTGCAGCTGCACAAATGCCAGCCGGCAGCAGTGCTGTTTTCGCCCGTCGCGGCCGCTGGCTGATCATTCGAGTGATTGAAAAAGAGCGACTCGCGATGACCGACCTGAATGAAATTCGCAATTCCGTTCTTATCGACTATCGGCGCAATCTGGCCGATGAAACGCTCGCAATCTACCTGCAGGGCCTGCGGCAAAAAGCCGCCATCACGGCAGCATTTCCGTGACACGGGCGGCCATTGTCGGTCTCTGTATCGGTCTAATGCTGATACCGGCGACCGAGTCGAGTGCCCATTCGCGTAGCGAAAGTTATTCACACTGGCATGCAGACGAAAACACGATTACCGGGGTAGTCACGATTCCTGTCCGTGATGTCATGGTGCTTCACGAACAAGCGGCTGTTGTGCGGCCCTCAGGCATGCTTTTTCAAGACCATTTGCAGGCAATGACAGAAGTCAGCGCAAACGGCGAATCATGTACACGATCCGGCAGCAATATCCTTCAGGCGGCCTCCGGATTCATTCGCGTCGAATTGATGTTCGATTGTGCAACGCATCCGCCGCAACGCCTTAAACTTAGAGCGATGTTCGATGTCGCCCCGGCGCATGCTCATTACGCAAAGCTTTACCAGCAAGGTCAGCTCGTCGGCGAAGCGCTGATAACGGACACTGCCGATACATGGGAAATAACCGGCCTTGAGTCCGCTGCGTCATGGTCATTTGGTTCTTTTGTGGGTATTGGCATAGAGCACATCGCGAGCGGTTTCGATCATGTCGCTTTTCTCCTCGGCCTGTTGCTGATTGCCGGATCGTTTCGCCGCTGCATTGTTGCCGTTACGGGGTTCACGCTCGGCCATTCAATCAGCCTCGCCGCCGCAGTGCTTGGCTATGTTCATGCTGATGGCAAACTCGTCGAAGCTTTGAATACTTCCTGCCACGGCAACAATCAGCCACACGTTTCGCTATTGCCGGTGCGTTACTTGCCTGGCTAACCGGACTCGCGGCTTTTGGTTTGGGTTTTATTGGTGAACGTGCACTTTTCGCCTATGGGGGTTTTGGCATCGTCGCTGCCTGCTATCTGTTAGCGTCAGGCAGGCTTATTGCGCAGGAAAACAAGCGCGCCACGGTATTGTTATTCGTCGCAACCTGTAGTTTCGGGCTTGTTCACGGTTTCGGATTTGCCGGATTCCTGATAGAAACCGGGCTGCTCGGCAGCGCCTTGATCGTGCCCCTGTTGGGCTTCAATCTCGGTGTTGAGTTGGGTCAGCTGATATTGGTTTCGCTTGCGCTACTGCTCAGCCTGGCGCTACGCCGACATACGCCGCAAGTTCTGCCGCAACTTGCAGCAGCGACCCTGGCGGGTGTTGGTGTTTTCTGGTTTATCGGACGAACATTGGCCTGAGTTGCCGATCAATTTGGACTGCCTGATTGGGCTTTTCCAGGTCGCTAATCTTGTGCAACCGGGCTGCCGGTTTCGACATATGTCTTGAGCCTGGTCAATGCCTCGCCAATGACACCATCGACAGGCGCGGCAATGATATCCAGGCCGCCCGACATATAGCCGCCGACCGCATACTGCAGCGTGACCCGGGTGCCACCCTCGGTGTCTTCAAATTCCCAGGTCATATTGCCCGCAACGCCCATCAGGCCAAGCGGCCCCAGGCCACCTGTCAGGCGCAACATGACGCCCGGATTGACGAAGCTAACCGTCATGTGGACCAGGCCTGCGCCATCACCCAGCCGCTCACAAAAACACCCTGGAATGCGGGTGTCAAAGTACAGATTTGCGGCGTTCCCGGAGACCGTATGATCAGCGT
>QIHS01000292.1 GCA_003229095.1 Woeseia sp.
GCCTCGATGAATTCGGCACTCATGGTTTTGGCATAACCGCCTTCGCCGGAGCCATCCTCGTCATCGAAATCGAGCAGCAAGAACTCGGCATCCATGCTCTCGACCTGTTCTTTGACCTCAGGCCGGGTATCGAATGAACGCACAATTGCGCCCATGCTTTTCGCCGCACCAATCGCCGAGAGGCCGGCCACGCCAGCGCCAATAACCAGCACCCTGGCTGGCGGCACTTTGCCGGCGGCAGTGATTTGTCCTGTGAAAAAACGTCCAAAATGTTGCGCCGCTTCGACGATTGCACGGTATCCGGCAATGTTCGCCATGGAGCTCAGGGCATCCATTTTTTGTGCGCGCGAAATGCGTGGAATGCTGTCCATGGCCATGGCGGTGACGCCGCGTTCTGTAAGCGCACGAAGCATCTCGGGATTTTGTGCCGGCCAGAGAAAACTGATTAGCGTTTGTCCTGAGCGCAGCATCTGCATTTCGCCGCCCTCGGGCGCACGAACTTTCAGGATGATGTCGGACTGTGCCCACAAGGCTTCGGCTGAGTCGACAATGTCACAACCCGCATCGGCATAGGCCTGATCGGGGTAACTCGCCGCAGCACCTGCGCCGGTTTCGATAGCAATATCAAAGCCAAGCTTCGACAGCCGGGCAACGACATCGGGCGTGGTCGCAACGCGCCGTTCGCCCGCGTGAATTTCCTTCGGAACACCGATCTTCATCTGATTTTCTCCGCTTGTAACGGCCATGAGCATGGCCTGCTTTTCTGGCAGATTGGAGTGTTTTTAAGTTGCAGACGCTTTGCAAATGCTATCGACCGACGAATCCAGCGTGGAGTCGAATTCTTCGGCGGATTGCTGCGCGCTCAATCCCTCTGACAATGCTCGCGAGAAGCTCGCCACCATGCCATGCTGGCGTGACAACCGGCTATTGGCTTCTTCCCGCGGATAGCCGCCAGACAACGCCACCACCCTCGCGACGTTGGGATGGGCCACACAATCTGCATACAGATCGTCTTTCTCAGGCAGCGTCAGTTTCAGCATGACAACTTCATCTGCGCCAAGACTGCTTCATGATCGCGTCGTGAAGTAGGCTCTCTGCGTCCGCTTTGTCCGGACAATGAATGTCGACTTCAGGCTCGATGATCGGCACAAGTCCGGCAGCGACGATTTGCCGTCCAACTTCGAATTGCTGATCAACTACTGCGTTAACACCATCGGCATTCGCCTGCTTGATCACTGATCGCATTTTTGTACCGAAGATTCCGGCAGCCTTTGCTTTCTGCAGCAGCTCGCCAAGACCCGGATTCGGATTCATGATCTGTGCGCCATTCACCTCGTCGGCCAGACCTTTGTCAACTTTCAGGAACGGCACAACGTTTTTGACGTTCCAGAGATGCCCCGCTGTAGATTGACCGTCAACTTCCCTGTCCATTGTATTTTCGAACAGTATTGCGCCAAGGACCCGGTCTCCGTGGAAGGAAGGACTGGTCATGATTCGCGTTCGCATCGCGTGCACAACCTCGAACATCTCTTCGTCACTGGACCACGCATCAGGCGTCACGCCATAGAGTCCTAGTGCTTTTGGTGTGCTGCC
>QIHS01000075.1 GCA_003229095.1 Woeseia sp.
TGCCGGACGCAACCTGCTTGATCTTCGACCTGCGCTCAGTGCCGTATCGTTGCGGGTCCTCTCCACCTTCACCTGAATTCGAACGTGCACCGATGCGATTCATCGCAATGGCCAGCGCTTCGTGGGCCTCCGGAGAAAGCGCGCCCAGCGACATGCCGGCACTATCAAAGCGCAGCAAGATATCTTCGACGGGCTCAACTTCATCGACTGAAATCGCAGCAGACTTGTTCTTGACACCTAACAAGTCGCGCAGCGTCGCTGCGGGCCGATCGTTAACCAGTCGCGCATAATCCTGGTAACGATTGAAGTCACCACTGCGCACCGCGTCCTGCAACGTAACGACCACGTCGGGATTGAAACAATGATACTCACCGCCATGCACGTACTTCAGCAGCCCCCCTTGCTGCAATGGCTGGCGTGGATTCCAGGCACTATCGGCAAGCAATTGCTGGTCCGAGTGCAGGTCCGCAAACTTCGCACCCTGAATGCGGCTGACGGTGCCGGCAAAACATCGGCTGACGATTTCTTCATGCAGGCCAACGATCTCGAACAGCTGTGCTCCACGGTAACTTGAGATCGAAGAGATGCCCATCTTTGACATGATTTTGAAAAGACCCTTGCGGATACCGCGACGATAGCTTCGCCCAAGTTGTTGCTGGCCATCGGCGCCAGACTTTGGTAAACGAGAAAGGGGTATACCGCTGTAGCGCCGTAGGCAATCAGGCACGCGATATGGTGGGCGTCTCTCGCCACACCGGTCTCGACGATAATGTTGACCTCACATCTGTTTCCTGCACGCACCAGGTGATGATGTATCGCACCGGTTGCCAGTAGCGCATGAATCGGTTGCAATTCTTCCTTCAGGTATCGATCGCTGAGCAGCAATACAAGCTTTCCGTCTGCTACCGCTTTGTCCGCGCCTGTGCAGATCTGATCCAGCGCATCAGGAAGTGACAATTCCCGCGGCACATTCAGGTCAATAAACGCGTGGCTGTTGCCAAACATTTCCTGACCCAGTAACTGACGCAACTTCCTCTGCGACAGCACCGGCGAATTGATAATGACGTGGTTTGCGTGTTCCGGACCAATATCGAAGAGGCTTGTTTCTCGGCCTATATTGGTCTGCAACGACATCACGATCCGTTCTCGCAATGAATCGATTGGTGGATTGGTTACCTGTGCGAACTGCTGCCTGAAATAGTCGAAAGGAGATCGGTTCTTTTTCGACAATACGGACATCGGCGTGTCATCGCCCATTGATCCTACTGCTTCCAGTTCCGTCTTGGCCAATACACTGATGATGTCATTCAGCTCCTCGCGAGACATGTTGAACATCTTTTGATATGCCGCGAGCGTCTCCGCATCGAACGGCTCTGCCGCGGTGTGCAGATCGATCAACTCCGAATCCAGATAACGCACGCCCTGCTTGAGCCACTTCTTGTAAGGAAAGCGGGATTTCAATTCGTCATTGATGTCGTCGTTCGACAACAGGCATCCGTTGCGCAGGTCGACTGCGAGCATTTCTCCCGGGCCCAGCCGACCCTTTGTAACGACATCGGCATTGTCATAGTCGTACACGCCAATTTCGGAGGCAATGGT
>QIHS01000420.1 GCA_003229095.1 Woeseia sp.
AAAAAAGCAGAGCGATGGCTGGTCGAAAATCAGGACAGCAAGGCCTACATAGGCACTCGCGGCGATGTTGTTTATTGCGATGCAATTCAGAAATTGGTTTTCGGCGAACCTGCAACTGAGAACGGCCGGATAACGACGGTTCAAACGCCGGGCGGCTCAGGCGCATTGCGGGTCGCGGCAGAACTCATCTTGCGAGCAAATCCAGCGGCGACAATGTGGGTCAGTGATCCGACCTGGAACAATCACGCGCCGCTGCTTGGTGCTGCAGGTATTAGTCTTCGCACTTATCCTTATTACCGCGCCGGGGTCGACACTGTCTGTTTTGAGGACATGATGGCCACGCTAAAGGAGGCACCCGAGGGCGACCTGGTTTTGTTGCACGGATGTTGTCACAACCCGACTGGCATGGACTTGTCCGTTGAACAGTGGCGCGAGGTCGCGGATCTCGTTGTTGCGCAAGGCCTGATTCCTTTCATCGATATCGCCTACCAGGGTTTTTCCGCGGGCATCGACGCCGACGCCTATGGCGTCAGGTTGATGTACGAGCGAGTAGCGGAAATGGTCGTCACACATTCATGCTCGAAGAATTTTGGACTGTATCGCGATCGCGTAGGCGCATTGTCGCTTGTGGTGCAAACGAAGAAACCTTGCGCACTAGCGATAGCCAGGTTCAGTCGGTTGTCAGGACAATGTACTCTCTGCCGCCGGACCACGGCGCCGCTGTTGTTTCGAAAATTCTCAACGATGATGAGTTACGCACGGAGTGGCTGGGTGAGCTTGAGGAAATGCGTGATCGACTGGCGGATATGCGCACCGAACTGGTTGCAGCGCTTGTCATCGCTGCGCCCGGGCATGATTATTCGCACATCGAAAAAACCACCGGCATGTTTTGCTATCTGAATATTTCGGCGGCGCAGGTCGCTCGATTGAAGGAAGAGCGCGGTGTCTACCTGGTTGACTCGAGTCGCATCAACGTTTGCGGCATCACCCGCGGGAACGTGCAATATCTGGCCGAGTCGATCGCCTCGATCTTATAACCCGGTCGATCAATAGCGGAATCAAAGACCATCAACATCCATGACAAAAATATGGCTGTTTTCATCTATGCCGAGCTTGTCCGTCATCCCTGCGTTGAGTTCTAGTACATAGTGCACGGGCACTGCGGATTTGTATGAATCCAGCAGCAGTGGTGTAGCATTTTGCGCGATGTTGGCTATCTTGCCATCAGCATGGACGAACAGGATGTCGAGCGAGATGTAAGTGTTCTTCATCCAGATGGACCCCGGCACTTCGATACTCGAACAGCATGCCTGTAAATTCCGGCATATCACGCACAAACATGAGTCCGCGCTGCCGCTGTGGCGTGTCCAGGGCGAGGTATACATCAAAGCGGTAACAGGCATCCCTGCTGGTGGAAACGACCAGTGTCGCTTTGCTGAAACCCGCGTCAAGATCACCGTCCGAATTGACTTGTGCGAACGACAACGGGCTGATGCAGAGAATTACAATGAATCGCAGGAAGGGCGGCTCCCAGGACAGGCGGCCGGTGAAGGTCAATTCTGTAAAGCTCAGGTTTGCGTTGCTGTTCATTTCCGCCAGCGGTGATGCGCAATAAAGAACGCCGCTGATCTGGTAACCATGGTCTTCGTCGTTTGCCAGCAATTGCTGACTGGTGACATCGGTCCAGCAGCCGCTTGCGTCAGGCGTGCCAAAAAAACGACCGCTGCCTTCCTCTATTACCGTGATTGTAGTGGGCAATTCCTTGCCTGGTTGTCCGGCTTTCAGGCCCGGCAATCCGAGGATAAATGTCAGCGTCTTTGACTCGTCTCCGGACGGGTGTGGTCCGGAAAACCGCAGTCGCGCGCCATTATCGTCGGGTCTTGGCATGCCCTCGCAGGCTAAACTATCTTCTTGCCAGTCAATTGGCGCTTTGATGCTGCCAAATAACACCGTGGTTAGTTGGCCGCCTTCAATGCAGGCGTGACTTGCCGACTCGACCGGTACTTCATCAGGAACAGGCGCTTCCGTGCACGCAGTCTGTCCAAGGCATGCGAAAACGAGAGCCGCCAGGGATAAGGAGGAGCATTGGCTGCTGTCCGTGACACCCGGGCTATACTTGTTGTCACTTTGAGATGTTTGCAATTTCAGTATTCCGGCAGACGCTGGCCCGCATTATTTGTCGAGAATGAGCTCAAAACCAGGAGTAAACCATCCTGCTGACTCGCGGCAGAGCATCTTCGCTGACGCGTGAATCATGCGGGCTGGTCGGGCATTATCGCCAACCAGGCGCGGTCAGCCAACCAGAAAATGACAAACCTGCGGTTATCTGGCAAAAAATTTGTGCGTGACCGGTTGGACTGATCGCGCATCACTACTACAATGGCACGCCTTTTTGCGCCCGGAGTTAATGAATAATGAGCGTCTCTGAACAATTTCAACAGCTTGAAGCCCAGCGAGCCTCATCGTTGGTCAGGAACACCTGATAAACCGGATGCTGATTGCACTCCTGTGCGATGGACACCTGCTGGTTGAAGGCGCGCCCGGGCTGGCCAAGACGCGGGCGATCAAGGTGCTGGCCGAGAGCATTGAAGGAAATTTTCACCGGCTGCAATTCACGCCGGATCTGCTGCCCGCCGATTTGACTGGCACAGACATCTACCGGCCCCAGGACGGCACCTTTGAATTTCGCGAGGGCCCGTTGTTTCACAACCTGATCCTGGCGGATGAAATCAATCG
>QIHS01000481.1 GCA_003229095.1 Woeseia sp.
GAAGGGGTGGTTGTCACACCCCTGATACGCTGGAGCATCGCGTGCAATTCTTCCCGTCGGATTACGAATTGCTACCTGGAGGAAACGATAGCCACGTTTTTCGAAAGACACCTCCGCCGCTGCCCACAGTTCAGCATAGCCATCGAAACCCTAATACTCTCCACCATTTCCTGCCTGCCCTATAGATGAGAAGAAAAGCAGATAGCAAGAAATCGACAGGAAGGTCGTTGCAAAGAGAAGCTTGGCGATCTGCTCCATATGCATTGGGACTTCTGACCCCACTCTGCGGTTCTTACTCTTGATTTATGCTAAATGCAAGATCGACGCCGAACGTGTCAGTCGTACTCTCAAACCTTGTCGGCATGCCGAGTGTGACATCGACTTCGGCAACTATTTCGGATACTACGTCCGATCCTTTTCTTCTGGACTCGTACTCATAAAACTCGATCGTCAACTTTGTTTCGCCATCTTCGGTCTTCGATACGGTGAGAAAATAGTCATACTTGCCGAGGTCATCACCGTGAAAAGGCGTTTTCGGCGACAGCTGAATCCCGTGCAGCTGAATGCTGTAAACAATATCCCCCCCAGGTGACAAAGTATTCAGATCAAAATTCATGACATACTGACCGTCATCAGCGAATGTCACAGAATGAGATAGCATTGCAACAGAAATTAGAATTGCTATTCGCACATCAATGGTTCCAAGCGAGTTGCCAAAAATGTTCCAGATTCTGAAAAGGTGTGAGGTTTATTTTAAGCAAAAACCTAATCGCCTTTGCGCTCAATTCGCGATATTGATCAGCGTCAATGCGACCAGACCGTCGGGTGTGTTGTGCGAAATTCCACCCAGGTAAACCGTGTCGGGGCTGAGGTCGTTCCAGTTGATCGTCACATCTTGTGTCGTGCCCGGGCTTACAATTGTGGGGCCGGCTGCGGTCATGTTGCCGCGGTCATCGTTGATACCAAAAGACCAGCCCAGCAAAGTGTAATTGGTGCCGGGGCCGCCTGCGATTGGGTCTGTTGCCGGGCAGGAAAAGATCGACCTGTTCACGCGAGGTTGCCTCGCCGCTTACGCCGACTTCGAAACAGTCGGTGCCGTCCGGGCAGAAGTATACGTAGAGGTCGAGATCATCAACACCGTCGGTCAGTTCATCGAACAACGCAAAACGCAGAAACAATTGATCTGCCGGCACATCGATCTGGTGCAAGGTCACTCCGTTGCCGTTGCGGAAACTGAAGGTCCTGTCCGGGTCCTGATCGACGAAACCGTTCTCGATAAGCGGCAGGCTGAGTCCGTGCACAACCGGTGTGTAGGTTCCCGCGTAGCCAAAGTCAACGGCAAAACTTTCGCTGCCAGTGCCGCCGAATGAGAATATTTCCCGCGGTGCATCGATTGAGAGGGGCTGGGCCGCGAGCACACTTCGCACCCGATGATCGTCGCTTACCCAGGTCAGGCTGCCAAAGCGAAATACATCCTGAGGGCCGCTTTGAAAATCCATCGTGACATCGAAGCTTGCCGACTGTCCGGGCCCGACCGTTAACGTGGTCGGCGACACCTGCACAGCGACGCCAGGCGGGGCAACGATTTCCGCGTTATAGGTTTCGCTATTTTCGGTGACGTTAGTGACACGCCGCGAAACGGTTTGTGAGCCGATCAGTCGTGAGACAGATATGGAGGGTTGGTTGAGATCCGTTGCTTCAAATGAGAAACCATTACCTGCTAACTCATCGCAACGGGCCTGCGACACGCCGGGTGAAGCGACGCCACAGGAAAATGCATCGTATTCGTCATCCGTGATGTCGTAGACCAACCCGGGGTCGTTTGCGCTGTTCGGTTCGATATGGC
>QIHS01000232.1 GCA_003229095.1 Woeseia sp.
GTTGTCGAGCCTGCAGCAATGCGATCTCTCACTTCCATATAGGTGAGGTCCTCAATCCACAGGGAATCACTTGGCTCAAGCGGATTGGGCGCAGCCAGAAGTTTTTCAACTCGCAGCAGTCGTTCTTCGTCGCTAATTCTCGATTGCGCAATTGCGCAGCTGCTTGAAAGCAGCAAAACGATCATGCAGACCGCGGCCCGCCTAGAAAGTTGTAGTGTCCGCAATTTTGTTCTCCTTCAAGCTCGGGACTGTTCGCCGCCACGAGCCGTCGTGGTCTTACCTACCCGCACTTCGTTGCCTGGCGCTGGATTGTCCGGCACGTTTTGTGACAGCACCAGCGAGCAAACCGCAAATACAGTTCCTATCAGGAAGACGGCTGCGTTTGAAGAGATCCAGACCAGGCCCAACAATGCTGGAATAACCACCGCCGCAATGTGGTTAATGGTAAAGGATACGCCCGCGCTGCCGGCGAAATCGGCCGGATCGGCAATCTTCTGAAAATAGGTCGTCATCGCGATATACAAGGCAAAGAACATATGGTCGATGACGAAGAGCCCCGCTGCCAGATAGGCGTTTTCGACAAAAGCATAAGACGTAAAAACAATAATCAGGCCACTGTACTCAATCGTCAGTGACCTCCTTTCGCCGATGCGCCGAATGAGGACGCCGATTTTTTCGGCAAACAACCAGTTGAATGCGTAGTTAATCAATCAAAAACAACAGCGTCACCTGGGCTGCTGTGTAGCCAAATTTCTCGACCATCAGGAATGCCGCGAACACCATGAAAATCTGCCGGCGGGCACCCGAAAAAAAGATCAGCGCATAATAGAGCCAGTATTTCTTGCGCAAGATAATTGTCTTATGCTGCTTTGTCTTGCCTTCGTAGTGCGGAAAGGACAGCCCCATGAAAATGGCTAACACGACACAAATCATCCCGGCAATGAGAAGATTCCAGGCGTAATCCAATTGCAGCGCTTCGAGAAGAAGCCACAGCACGCCATAAACAATCAGTGACGTAACGGCTGCGATCGATATCAATTTACCGAGAACCTGCGGGGCGCGAGAGACTGCTTGACCGCTTCAAAGTAGTGAAAACCGAGCGACATCAGCACCGTCGTGAAATATAGCCCGTAAACAGTTGGGAAGAATCCGGTTGCGGCAACGCCAATGCCAAGCAGCGCCAGAGATAAGACCGAGAACGTCTGCTCTTTGATGATCAGAAGCACGAATACCGTCGTAAAAGCAAGAAATCCCGGCACTTCTCGAAGGCTTTGCAAAATTCCAATCTCAACGCCCGTGAACGACGCGCGCTCAACCGCAAAATTGTTGAGCAGCACCACCCAGGTATTGAACGCAATCGGCATCGCAATGCTCATCAAAATCAGCAGTGCTATTGGAGATTGCCATTTTTTCGCTTTCAACATTTCAGGAATGCTGGAGCGCCGGCATGGGGATACCACTCTCGCAATAGTAGTTGCGCCACTCGTCAGCAGGGTCTTTCGTACCTGACAAAACGATATCGGCAAACATGGAGTAAGCTGTCGACGCGTCAGCAGCGATACTGTCCTCAAATGCGGGCGGCAACTCCAGCTCCCAGCGATAGACATGTTCGTGGTGCGCGCACGCCGCATGCAAAAACGGTGGGTACCAGTCATTCTCCGTAATCGAATCACCGAGTTCAATGCGAGTGGCATTGAGTGTTTCAAGCCACCAAGACGTTTCCCAGTACCGTTGCTGGACCAGGATCAAGAGATCTTTTCCGGACTCCGTGACGTTGGCGTTGAATATCGCAGAGCGAAGATCGTCATTCTTGCGGAACAGGGCTTCAAGGTGCGCGGTCAGTTCGCCGCTGACACCCGGCTGACCACGTAGGCCTGACGGATCATCATCTGGTTCCGGCGGAATGACGAGCACCTGGTAGGAAGCAAGTTTCAGCACA
>QIHS01000349.1 GCA_003229095.1 Woeseia sp.
TAGGCCCGGCCATTTGCCAGCAGCATTTTGAAGTCGGTGACGAAGTTCGACAGGCGTTTATCCGGCACGACGCGGCGGCAGAAGCCGGCTTTGTGCAAAACCAGCGTGGCCGCTGGCAAGCTGATCTGTACGCGCTTGCACGGCAGCGGCTAAACAGCGCCGGCATCCGACGCGTGTCCGGTGGCGGGCTATGCACATTCAATGATGCAGGACGGTTTTTCTCCTATCGTCGCGACGGCGAATGTGGCCGTATGGCAAGTTTTGTATTTCGAGCTTCTATTGGCCAATGAATAAGGTAAAACGAGAAAGTCTGTGGCGCTTGAAAAATGGCAGTTTGGCGCAATTTATTCGCTTGAGGAAATAGGCTGGTAAACATCATGCGAATGGACAAATTGACAAGTAAGTTTCAGATGGCACTGGCGGACGCCCAGTCGCTCGCGGTTGGTCTGGACCACCAGTTCATTGAACCCGCGCACCTGATGAGCGCGTTGCTCGATCAGCAGGGGAGTTCGGTACGCGGCTTGCTCGCGAAATCAGGCGTCAACATTAGCCTGCTGCGTTCGCAACTTGGCGACATGCTTGACCGCATGGCGAAAGTCGAGGGCACCGGAGGTGAGGTGCATATCAGCAACGATCTGGCAAAGTTGCTGAATCTCACGCAACGATCAGTTTATTTCGAGCGAGTTATTTGTGCTCGCAGCGATGGACAGCAAATCGCCACTGGCACCCGTACTTGAGCGCGCCGGCGCAGTCCGTGGTGCGATTGAAAAAGCAATTGACGATATCCGTGGCGGACAGCAGGTTAACGACCCGAACGCCGAAGATACCCGCCAGGCGCTGGAAAAATACACGATCGATCTCACCGAACGGGCGGAGCAGGGCAAACTCGATCCGATCATCGGCCGCGACGACGAAATACGCCGCACGATACAGATATTGCAACGGCGAACGAAAAATAACCCGGTGTTGATTGGCGAGCCTGGCGTTGGCAAAACCGCCATCATCGAAGGGCTGGCGCAAAGAATCATCAACAACGAAATACCGGAAGGGCTTCGAAACAAACGCATTCTTTCGCTGGACATGGGCGCGCTCATTGCCGGTGCCAAGTTTCGTGGTGAGTTCGAGGAACGGCTTAAAGCGGTTCTGAGCGATCTCGCCAAACAGGAAGGCCAGATCATTCTCTTTATAGACGAACTGCACACCATGGTGGGTGCGGGCAAGGCCGAAGGATCAATGGACGCGGGCAACATGCTAAAGCCGGCGTTAGCGCGCGGCGAGTTGCATTGCGTTGGTGCGACGACGCTTGATGAGTACCGCAAATACCTGGAGAAAGACGCGGCGCTGGAGCGCCGTTTCCAGAAAGTCCTGGTCGTCGAACCGACCGTTGAGGATACGATCGCGATTCTTCGCGGCCTCAAGGAGCGCTACGAGGTCCACCACGGTGTTGAGATAACAGACCCTGCAATCGTCGCTGCTGCGACCTTGTCGCATCGCTATATTTCGGATCGGCAATTGCCCGACAA
>QIHS01000410.1 GCA_003229095.1 Woeseia sp.
GTGCAGTTGCAATCAATTCCTGCTGCGCTTTACTGATCGGCGCCGCGGATGTCACAACCACATCAACCGTATTCTCGAACGCGGCCTTAAGCGCCTCAAAGTGTTGTGCAATTTCGGGCAGTACCGCTACGCGCCCGTATTCCAGTAATAACTTCAGAAAGTTTGTGCCCTGTTCGTTTTCGCCTGCCAGCACAGCTGCCTGCCCGCCTGCGGAACCAATGAGGTCGGTCAGGAAAGCCAGTCGTTGCTCATCAGTGAGCGCGGGGTTGGCCAAAAACCTGACAACCTGCCCGTCGGCCAGCACATCACCCGCTACGTCCAGCGCATCCGACCAGCCATTGCGGTCGCCTTTCTCGTTCGCCAGCTCGAAAGCGGCGCGCGCATAAGGTCTTGCGATTGTATTGTTGTCAGCCATTGCTCGCCCTTAAAGCTCTGCCGCCAGGTTGCCAGGAAAATCTTCGTGCGTTTTGGCGCCTATCTCCCGGCGCAGGATTTTTCGGCACGGGCCGGTATCTTGTCTCCGGCACTAAAAACGCCACGTCCACCGGCTAACCGACGGGTGTGGCGTTGTGAAAACCATCTATCCGAGCGGGCCCTGTGCCTGTGCTCAGGTCGCGCATTATAGTGGTGACGGTGGATCAAGGCAACAGAGGCGAACACTTCGATAGCCTTATTTTGCAGTGTTTTCATTGGGTTTGCCGGGGCATTTTCAAGTGAAATAGAGGCCGTTCCGGGCGAGGGTTTTGCCCGGCGGCAGCAAGGGTCCGCCAGCGGGGTTCGCAACAATCCCGGCACCCGCCGGCAACTATTTTTCGCCGAGAACAAGATTTCAACCGACGTCTCGCACCTAATGAATGACCAATTCTCGTTGACATCAGCGGCTATACTTCCTCAGACTTCTTACACAACAGAGTTGCCATGAGATTACAACGGCTGGCCGCTGTGCCTATTGTCTGCATCGTGCTTCTCCAGTTGCTGCTCAGCGCTTGTACGGCTACTTCCACTGTCGTCGCCACGCATGGCACGTTTGCTAACGAAAGACCCCGAATCGCCGCATTGGTCGCGCTGCAAACTGACAACTTTGAGTTTGTCGACGTCGAGCCGCCTTCCAACATGACCGGTCCCGTTATTATTCACGGGCGCGGAGAAAACGCGACTCGCCTTGCGAAAGATCTGGCCTATGCCCTCTATCGTGAATTCGGCTCCTGGGTGGCAACACAATCCGTTGAACTGGGCAATCACCGCTATTCCGATGACTATGTAGGCGTATATCTACTCGACGTCGTATCTGATTCCAATGTGGGCCCAAACGATGAGAATCGCCAGTCGGTGATCATTGTCGGTAGCAATGAATTCGTTCCAACGGGGTGTGATTCATTCAACGGCGCACTTGTACTCGAAGACGATCACGTCTTCTCGGTGAGCGGGTCTCAGTTCGGTCTAAACGGAGATGAAACCGCTGTGTCCCGGCACGGAACTCGTCCTGAACACCGACGGTAAGTCATATCGTTACACGCCTTTGGCCTATCAATGGCCAGGCGAAGTAGCCCCGCGAACCAAGTATCAGAGCAGCAATCCGGAAGCGGATGCGCGAGGCCCCATGGCGTGCAATTTCATTCAGGATGTCGATGTTGTTGAGCGCAGCGGAGAATTCATACTTTCCGAGAGTCACGAACCGCCGCCAGCGGACGTCACACGATTCTTTCAAATAATAGGCACGAACGCTCCTGTGGATTCCCGCAAGACCGAAGCACAGATGCCAGTCGGGCGCGAAGATGTGCTGGTGAAGATACCTCTCCCGCGTCCCAAAGCAGAGCTCTGCGAACCAATGATAGCGTCGAAAGCGGCCCCACTTGACGAGATTGAGCGCCTTGCGGCATTGACGCGCATTGTGATCATCAATGAAGCACATGACAGGCCGGCACATCGCGATTTTATTCGCCAGGTCGCGATTCGCCTGCGTGGCGTTGGCTACAGGATTTTTGCTGCCGAAACGTTTGCGCCAGGTATTGAAGCTTCTGCCTCGAGACCATTTGCGTCCGTTGTTGACGGTAACTACTCAAATGAGCCGGTATTCGGGGATCTGATTCGAACTGTGAAAGCTT
>QIHS01000201.1 GCA_003229095.1 Woeseia sp.
TACCCGGATTTGTTAGTGCACAGGGCAATCAGGCATCTCGTTCGTGGTGGCAAAGCAGGCGACTACGGTTATAAGCCTGCGGAAATGGAGAAACTGGGTGCAGTTTGCTCGGCGCATGAACGGCGTGCGGAGGATGCCACCCGGGAAGTCGAGGCATGGCTGAAATGCCAGTACATGGAAGACAAAGTGGGTGAGCAGTATTCAGGTGTGATCACCGGCGTGACTAATTTTGGTGCGTTCGTGCAAATCCCCGAACTGCAAATCGACGGGCTTGTGCATGTGACCAGCCTCGCGAACGACTACTACACTTTCGAGCCGGGCAGCCAGTCTCTTATCGGTGAGCGAACAGGCAATCGTTACCGGTTGGGAGACAGCCTCGACATAGTGGTTGCCAATGTGGACCTGGAGACAAAGCGTATCGATTTTCACCTGGCTGGCGATATCCCGGGACAGCGACCGTCACGGCGCACTGGCAAGAAACGCAAACGATGAGTAAAGCAAAGTATGTCACCGGACTGCGAGCGGTTCGAGCAACTCCTGGCCCAGCCGGCTGCCGAGATTCTGAAAATCTATGCCGAGTATCAAAGCGCCAACCCACGCCTTGCTGCGGTCGTGACACAAGCGAATGCTCGAGGAGTTGAGATTCAATCGGCAAACCGGGCCCGCCTGCAGCAGATCAGCGGTGAGGCTCGACATCAGGGCGTGGTTGCCGAAATCCGGCGCAAACAGTCTCTGGATGAAGCGGCGTTACGCACGCTGGTCGAGGAACGGCTGACAAAAGACAAACCATTGCTGATCCTGGTCCTTGATGGCATTCAGGACCCGCATAATCTGGGTGCATGTTTGCGTACCGCAGATGCAGCCGGCGTTGATGCTGTGGCAGTGCCCCGACACCGGGCCGCAGGGCTTGGTCCGACGGTCAGTAAAGTGGCCGCAGGCGCTGCGGAGAACATTCCGCTCTTCACTGTATCCAATACAGGCAAGATGCTCGATTGGCTCAAGGAATACGGAGTCACGGTCATCGGCACCAGCGATGCAAGCGACAAGAGCCTGTACCAATGCGATCTGGCCCGTTCAACGGCTTTAGTGATGGGCGGGGAGGAATCTGGTCTGCGGAAGCACGTCGCCGGACGCTGCGATGAACTGGTCAGTTTGCCGATGCATGGTTCGGTTTCCAGCCTGAACGTGTCTGTGGCAACAGGTATCTGCCTTTATGAGGTCGTCCGTCAGCGATCAGCCTAAGTATCGGCAGCAATTCATTTGATTACGGGCCCTCGCTCCGTTAGGATGCGCCTCCCCGTGAATGTGGCGGGAACTCCTTGCTTCACCGGTATGTCCGGGAAGCTGTAATCCGTAAGGGGATACAATGAGACATTACGAAATTGTAGAGCGATCAAGTGCCTGCCATGGTGGAGAAATACCAGGGGCTGGTCACAGAGTCTGGCGGTACCGTCCATCGCACCGAAGACTGGGGTCGGCGTCAGCTGGCTCATCCCATCAATAAAGTACACAAAGCCCACTATGTATTGCTGAACGTAGAGAGCAATAGCGACGTGATCAACGAGATCACCAGTGCTTTCAAATTCAACGATGCTGTGATTCGCCATTTGGTCGTCGGTCGCAAAGAAGCGATTGTCGAACCATCGCATATGGCGATCGCTGTTGAAGAAGAAAAAGTCCGCGAGAAAGAATCACAAAGACGGCGTGATGCCAAGGCAGCGGCGGAAACCGCCATGCTGGCCAACGCCAAGCCTGAG
>QIHS01000477.1 GCA_003229095.1 Woeseia sp.
TCAGGATGTCGCCCGCCGCGATTGTGTTGCTGATCGAAGGATGCAGGCTGCTGGCCTGCCCCCCCAGCGTTGCGTCAATCGGAATCGACGTCGAACCGGCGGGTACTAAGGTCTCCGCGGCGGTCGGGTTCGGCGCCGCGAAATACACATTCACCCGCGTGCCGGCGGTGCCGATAACAACCGTGCCGTCGCTACCGGTTGAACAAACCGGCACAGCGTGCGCATTCTTGAGTGAAACCAACGATGCAAGAACGGCAATCGTCACTGACAGCCAGAATCGCCTCGCCTGTCCCCCTGACAACCCGTGTTGGCTAGAGTACATCCGTTCTTCCTTATTATTGTGCCCTTTCATCGGACTCGATCTGAGTCAACGGCCAGACATGATGCAGGTAACACAAGACGCTTCGACAACATGCAACCTTGGCGTGTCGTCTGCGATCACCAGGGCGCAGACGAGACACAAGCATATATACAGCATGAAAAACGCGCCTACTATGTAACAGGGTCCATTGGCATGGTCAAGGACCGAATTCAGCGTGACAACCCGGCGACACAGGCAATACAGTAGCAATAGGAATCCGGTTCTGTGACAGAGCCTGTGCTGTACTTGGTTGATTTCGCTTGGTAGATTCAGGGCATTGATTGAGCTGGCAATCTGGCCTTTCGACGGATTGGGACAATGCGATAACCAACCCACGAACTGATAATTTGAGGATACGGTAATGGATCTGATGGAAATAGGCACAAAAATGCTGCTCAGTAAAGTAGGGGCGGGCTCCGCCGGAAACAGTACCGCCATGTCGGCACTGAGCGGTCTGATGGGTGACAGCAAGGGCGGGACGGGTCTGGGCGACATTGTTTCCAAAATGCAGGGCGGTGATATGGCAAGTATCGCTTCCTCCTGGCTTGGAAGCGGTTCAAACTCGCCGATCAATGCAGATCAGCTACGAGGCCTGTTTGGGAAAGACAAAATCTCACAGTTTGCTTCGCAATTGGGCACGGATGAGGATTCTGCGCTCAGCGGCCTCTGCATGATCGATCAGGGTAGTCCGGACGGTTCGTTGCTCGACTTGCTTGGCGGAGTCGGTGGTCTGGCCAAAATGGCGGGCAAGTTCCTTAAATAACCGGTACCGAATGAACGTGTGTTGATAGCGGATTGCCGCTGCTTGGGCATGCCGGCGTCCGGATTGATTCTCGGCGCGTGCTCGGGTGGTGGGGGATCGTCCGCTGCGACCTCCATCTTCATCGATCACTCTGGTGACCGATGGCACCTTGTTCCGGCGCAGTTTTTTTGGCGTCAAGAGCCTGCTCTACCAACGATCAGTTCGCTGAGTGTGTTATTGCCGATCCAGTAGGAAAGCTCGCTAGGATGAGCGATGTCCCACACGGCAATATCAGCTCTTTTGCCCACTTCAAGTGTCCCCCTGTCATCCGCAAGACCCAATGCTCGAGCTGCGTTTCGAGTAACACCGGCAAGACATTCTTCCGGCGTTAGTTTGAACAGGCTGGTTGCCAATGCCATCGTCGTTCGCAAGGAACAGATCGGAGACGTGCCCGGATTGCAGTCGGTTGCAACAGCAATCGGAATGCCTTTGTCACGCAACTGATCGATAGGTGGCAACTGCGTTTCACCGAGCGTTAGAAAGGCACCTGGTAACAAGACCGCAACTGTACCAGCCTCCGCCAGCGCATCCGTGCCGCGCTCAGAACTGTATTCAAGATGATCGGCCGAGAGCGCCTTGAATTGCGCTGCAAGCTCCGCCCCGCCGCAGTCACTCAACTGATCTGCGTGCAACTTGACCGGAAGACCCAATTCGTTCGCCTTTTCGAACACACGTGCGACCTGTTCGACCGAAAATGCAATC
>QIHS01000448.1 GCA_003229095.1 Woeseia sp.
GAAATTCATAAACTCGACCCCGTACTCGGCGAGGTTCGTGTACACCCGGGCGGCATGCTCATGATTTTCGTTCTCGAGCGCCAGAGCCAGGCTTTGCTCAAGCAGCTCGATTCCTTCCGGCCTGTCCCGAAATACGAGCGCGGAACCGACATTGTTCAGCGCATGAATCCTGACTTCAGTATCATCAAATTCTTCTGCAAGATCGAGCGCGCGCCGGCCCCATTTGATCGCCTCTTCCATACGGTCATTGAGCAAGTGTAATTGCGATTGAAAACTGTAGGCCATGGCTCTTTCAGCTGACCGTGGCGTGCTTTCGAGAACGCGTACCGCCTCCTCGGCAAAATGTCCGGCTTCAGCGGTTTCACCGCGATACCAATGCAAGCGTGACAAGCAGCGCAAATTGTCACCGACTTTGTCAATGCGCCCAAGCACGCGCCAAAGTGTAATTGCGTGCCGGCGCGCCTCGAGCACCTCGTCACTGATGCGCATGGCAAGAGCGGCCTCGTAAGCCCAGTCTTCGTAAAGCTGCGCGGCGATCTCCGGCCGGGCCTCATCAATGAACCGCAGTGCCGTTGCCAGGTGCGCCGCCGCTTCGCGATGTGCGCCGACAGATGCTGCGTTGGCAGCCGCCTGAGGCGCAAATTCAAGGACGCGTTTTGCGTCCAGCGCACCCGCAGCATGGTGTGCAAGCTGTTCAAAGGTAGCTTCTGGTCTTCCCCGTAGCAAGCCGTCAAGAACCAGAGCGTGCGTTGCTTTCTGCTTGGTCGTGGAAATCCGTGACAGCGTGGCAAGGCGAGCGAGTTCATGGCGAAAGCGTAACGCTCGGTTTACATCCTGCATCAGGATGCCATCGCGAGTGTTTCCCCGTGTTCTCCGAACAACGACTTAAGCAGGTGTCGCGGTACCGGTCCAGGAATAACGCTGATTGTCTCCAGGAACTCGCGCTCCGCCGAGGCGAGCCGGTTTAGTCGCGATCCGACGGCGTCTTTGATCGATGCAGGTACCGATTCGTAAACATCATCGCCGTCGGCGATCAATTCGGTGACAAAAAAGGGATTACCACCGGTGATCGCGTAAAGCTCATCGTCGGGATAAGCAGACAACGCGCCGAGCGCACTGACGCCGTCCGCGGTAAGCGGCTGCAGATCGATTCGCGTTGTGACGGAAGACGGCAATTCGCCCAGAACCTGTGTCAGCGCGTGATCGACAGAAATCTCGTCGTTTCTAAAACTCATGACCAGCAGTGCGTGCAGCATCGAGATGCGGCGACCGATAAATTTCAGGAAATCCAGAGTGGCGTGATCCGCCCAATGCACATCCTCGAAGACCAGAATATTGGCGGTCGACGAAGTTTCCAGGTGCCGCAGCACAGCGGCAAAAAGCTGCTCGGATTGCCCGCCGTCGACCAGCAGTTGTTTTACTTCGCGGCCAAGCGCATGTGCCATGTCGTGGATCGGCCCCAGCACGTGTGGCGTGAAAAGCGCATCGCAGCCGCCCCAGATTACGTTGCAACCCATTCCCGCATTGCGCCGCATCTCCTCGAGTAGCGATGTCTTGCCGATACCGGCTTCGCCACTGACAAGCACGACGGCACCGCGCCCATCGGCCACACTGTGCGCGAGTTCGAGTAATTCTCGAAGCGGCTGTTCTCTTTCGACTAACACGGGTTTGATATACGG
>QIHS01000522.1 GCA_003229095.1 Woeseia sp.
AGGTGTGGCCGCGATAACAGCTCTCACTGACAAACTCTCGTAACGCGTTCTTCGCTTCCGGCACGGTAAGGCCGTGCAGATCAATTTCGTTCTGTACGCTGAAATTGCCGCGCGCCAGTTTGCGCATGGTTTGTTTGCCGACCGCCGGCCGGTTGAAGCGCAGGCTTTCGCCCGCGCCGGTCTCGATTTCTTCTATATCGCCGTGCAGGGTCTCGCTCAGCGCTGCCTTCTCATCGTCGCGAAAAAAGCGCGCACGAGGTTTTGGTTTTTCTTTGTGCTCCGGCGCCCGTGAATCCTGCTGCAGTGGCCGGGCATCGGCCATGACACGGCGAAAAAGACCACTGTCATCATCAGGCTTGTCGTCGTCGTGTCGGCTCATCGGAATCGGGCAATAGGCTTTGGTGCGGAGGGAACATTGAGTATAGTGAGCGCGCCGCTCATATTCGAACAATAATACTTTGAAAATTCTGGTCAGCAACGACGATGGTTATCTCGCCTGCGGACGAGCTCGCCAATATTGCGGAGGTCACGGTCGTCGCACCTGACCGAAATCGCAGTGGTGCGAGCAATTCACTCACGCTGCATTCCCCGCTCAGGGTACGCAGGGTGGAAGAGCGCCGTTACTTCGTGAACGGGACGCCGTCCGATTGTGTACACCTGGCACTGGCCGGGTTTCTCGATGAGGACCCCGATATTGTGGTCTCCGGCATCAATCATGGCGCAAACCTCGGCGATGATGTCATCTATTCCGGCACTGTGGCGGAGGGCCGCTTTCTTGGCCTGCCCGCGATTGCCATATCGCTGGTCGGTCGGCATGCGGTAAATTTCAAAACGGCAGCCAGAGTGGCGTCAGATCTGGTGACAAAACTGCAGCAAAACCCCCTGGCCGGTGACATTATGTTAAACGTGAACGTACCGGACGTTGACTATGACGACCTGCAGGGCATTGAATCGACACGCCTTGGCTTCCGTCACCGTGCCGAAGCAATGATCAAGGAGAAGGACCCTCATGGCCGTTCGATCTACTGGATCGGTCCGGCAGGCGAGGGTCAGGATAACGGCGTGGGCACCGATTTTGAGGCAATTGCACGTGGCGTCGTGGCGGTCACGCCCATCAAGGTCGATCTCACGCGACACGAGATGCTGCCTGACCTGAAGGACTGGCTGGCATCGTAGTGCAAAAGCAAAACATTCGCGGCATCGGCATGACGTCTGCGCGCACGCGCGATCGCCTCGTTGAACGCCTGCGGCAAAACGGCATTCGCTCGAATACCGTGCTTGAGCAGATTCGAAACGTACCACGTCACCTGTTTGTCGATGAGGCGCTGGCGAGTCGTGCTTACGAAGACACCGCACTGCCGATTGGGCTTGGACAAACCATTAGCCAGCCCTGGGTTGTTGCCAGAATGACCGAAGCACTTCTGGACGACTTCAGCGGTGAAAACGTGCTGGAAATCGGCACGGGCTGTGGTTATCAAACGGCGGTGCTGGCACCGCTGGTGAAAAAAATCTACACCGTTGAGAGAATTCGAGAGTTGTATCAGAAGGCCAGGCAACGACTGCGTGACCTCGACATTTACAACGTACAGTTTCGTCCGGGAGGGCTGGCCGAAGTATGCGCCTTATGATGGCATTCTGGTTGCGGCTGCTGCACCGGAGTTGCCACCGAAGTTACTGGAGCAGCTTGCCGCTGGCGGCAGATTGATCATGCCGGTTGGCCCGTCTGGCAAGCAGGACCTGATCGTTGTGACCAGACATGACGATCACTTCGAACAGGTGTCTTTGGGGGCGGTCAGCTTTGTGCCGCTGGTCAAAGGACATTAATAAATAGAACTACATCAACAAATAAAACAACATCTTGTCTATACTAGTTCGACTTGATTATTATGGT
>QIHS01000109.1 GCA_003229095.1 Woeseia sp.
GGCCAGTTCATAGCACCCGGCACGTGACCGGCAATTGAATCAATCGGTTCTACCTCGCCCTTGTACCGACGTGCGTCCCGTGCATCGACCAAGCCCAAAGGCCGACCTGCTTCGATCGAGCTGTAAATTTCCCCGGTTGTAGCAACCATGCTGGCATTTGCTTGTCCTGCAAACGATGTCGGATTATGTTCCTCGATCACGTTGCTGATCGTCTCACCCGCCTTTTTCCAGGCTGTAATACCGCCGTTGAGAACCGCAACCTCGCGATGACCTAACCATCGCAATAGCCACCAGAGCCGTGCCGCAATCGTCCCGTTCCCATGATCGTAAACAACGACCTGCAAATCATTGTCGATACCCCAACTTTCAATTCTTCTAACAAAGGTCATTACATCCGGCAGAGGATGACGGCCGCTGTTCACAGTGATTGGACCTGCCAGATCGTCGTCCAGGTGCGCATATACCGCGCCTGGAATGTGGCCCTCGCGGTACTCTCTCCGCCCACTGTCGACTTGCATGAGATTGAATCGACAGTCAACAACCCTGCAACTCGATGTCGCAATCAAAGTTTTTAGTTCAGAGACACCTATCACATCCGCAAACATGGCCGAAAACTCCTTATTCTTGTCATATTTTGAGAAAAACTTGCTGTCTGCCTTGTACACCGGAAACGGGTCGGACACAATATGCGCCGGCAGGGCGACAGCCGCCTGCCGACAATGTCAAAAATCGAATTACAGGAGTCCGTACGTGGATAAAATCCTTGTGGGCCTGAAACGCGTTGTGGATTACAACGTCAGAGTCCGAGTGAAATCAGATGGCAGCGGCGTCGAGACCGATGGCGTCAAAATGAGCATTAATCCGTTTGACGAAATTGCACTCGAGGAAGCCCTTCGACTCAAAGAGGCGGGTAACGAGCTACGCACTGGGCTTGCGATGGGGGCAGACCGGGCGATCCTGGTAGAGACAGACGCACCCGTTGATCCGCTGACCGGTGCGCGCATATTTCATGCACTCGTTAATCGGGAGAACCCGGATATGGTTCTGCTCGGCAAGCAGGCAATCGATGATGACAACAATCAGACCGGCCAAATGCTGGCTGCAATATGGCAAAGACCACAGGCGACATTCGCATCTGAACTGATAATCGAGGGCGACAAAGCCCGCGTTACTCGAGAAGTGGATGTGGGTCTTGAAACCATTGAGGTAGATCTGCCCGCCGTCGTGACAACTGATTTACGCCTTAACGAACCCAGATACGTCAAACTGCCGGACATCATGAAAGCAAAGAAAAAACCGCTCGATCAAATACCATTGTCAGATTTGGCCATAGACCATGCCGCTGCAATCGCGCAATCAAAATTCGAGTCACCTTCTGAGCGTGAAAAAGGTGTGATGGTAGAGAATGTTGCCGGTCTCGTTTCGGCACTGAAAGACAAAGGGCTACTTTAATGTCAAAAATTCTTTTGATTGCTGAACACGCGGATGGCAGTGTCAACTCGAGCACTGCAAAGTGCATCGCATGCGCTGCGGAATTGCCGGATGCAGAAATTCATGTCGCCGTGTTCGCAAAAAACGGTGAAGCGCTCAGCCAGGAAATCGC
>QIHS01000454.1 GCA_003229095.1 Woeseia sp.
GAACTCAAATACGAACCCTTTTTTCTCACCGTCTATGACATTGTTTCTTTTGCCAGGCGCCAGCAAATTCTTTGCCAGGGGCGCGGTTCCGCGGCGAATTCCGCAGTTTGTTTTTGCCTCGGCATTACCGAAGTAGACCCTGAACGCATGTCGATGCTGGTCGAGCGTTTCATTTCGAAGGAACGCAATGAACCGCCGGATATTGACGTCGACTTCGAACACGAGCGTCGTGAAGAAGTCATTCAATACATCTATCAGAAGTATGGTCGGGAAAGAGCGGCGCTGGCTGCCACTGTCATCACTTATCGGCCACGTAGTGCGCTGCGCGATATCGGCAAGGTGCTGGGTTTAAGTGGTTTGCAGGTCGACAAACTGGCCAAATCGATGCAATGGTGGGATGGCAAAGAGGTTGATGACAGCCGGGTCATCGAGGCCGGGCTGGATCCGGCGAGTCCATTGATCAAGCGCCTGTTATACCTCGTTCGACAGGTGATGGGTTTTCCGCGGCATCTTTCCCAGCATGTTGGCGGTTTTGTTATTTCGAACGGTCCGCTGTCCGAGAACGGTCCGCTGTCCGAACTGGTGCCGGTTGAAAATGCCGCAATGGAAGATCGCACCGTCATCCAGTGGGAAAAGAATGACCTCGAAGATTTAGGTTTACTTAAAGTCGATGTGCTGGGCCTTGGCATGTTGACGGCGATTCGACGCAGCTTTGACCTGATCAAAGAATATGACGGGCGGCAGTACACACTGGCGACCGTGCCAGCCGAGGACCCGGTTGTTTACGACATGATCTGTGAAGGAGACACGATGGGGGTCTTCCAGATCGAATCGCGCGCACAGATGGCGATGTTGCCGCGCCTCAAGCCGCGCTGTTATTACGATTTGGTGATCGAAGTTGCCATCATTCGGCCCGGACCGATTCAGGGTGGCATGGTGCACCCTTATTTGCGCCGGCGAAACGGCGAGGAGGCGGTCGAGTACCCGAGCGATGAAGTGAGGGATGTTTTGCAACGCACGTTGGGTGTGCCGATTTTCCAGGAGCAGGTGATGCAACTGGCCGTAGTCGCTGCCGGATTTACACCCGGCGAAGCGGATCGTTTACGGCGCGCGATGGCTGCATGGAAACGCCGTGGCGGACTGGGCCCATTCGAGCAAAAACTCATCCAGGGTATGCAGGACCGCGGTTATGAGGAAGGCTTCGCCCGGCAGATCTTTCAGCAGATCCTGGGCTTCGGCGAATACGGTTTCCCGGAGTCACATTCAGCAAGTTTTGCGTTGCTGGTCTATGTGTCCTGCTGGTTGAAATGCCATGAACCTGCGATCTTTACCTGTGCGTTACTCAACAGCCAGCCGATGGGTTTTTATTCGACGTCATGGTGTTGAGGTACGGCCTGTCGACATCAACGAGAGCGACTGGGACTCGAACCTTGAGCGAACAGCAAATGGTAAACCTGCTTTACGTCTCGGTTTGCGACAGGTGAAGGGCTTGCCCGAAGTTACAGGACGGCTCATCGTTGCCAAAAGAACACGGCCTTATCAAAGCATTCAGCAATTACGCGAACGATGCAGCCTCAAGCGAAATGTACTCAGTGCATTGGCAGCTGCCGGCGCATTGCAGGCAATCGCAGGCCATCGGCACAAGGTTCGCTGGGTAGTGGCGGGCATCGATGAACCCACAGCGCTGTTTTCATCTCTCAATCGATATGAGGCCGACCCGATGTTACGCCGACCGACAGAAGGCCAGGATGTCGTGGCGGACTTTGGCCGGCATCCGATGGCACTGATTCGCAGCCGCCTCGACCGTTGGCGATATGTTGCAGCAGGCGAGCTACCCGCATTGCCGACCGGGGCAAGAATTCGCATTGCCGGGCTGGTCATCACGAAGCAACGGCCTGGTACAGCCAGTGGCGTTACTTTTGTCACGCTTGAGGACGAAACCGGCTGCAGCAATCTCGTTGTCTGGAAAAAAACAGCTGAAGAGCAGCGCGATGTGCTGCTAAATGCCCGCCTGATGGGCGTGCAGGGGGAGTTACAAAAAGAGGGCAAGGTCATCCACGTGATTGCAAGAAAGCTGCT
>QIHS01000271.1 GCA_003229095.1 Woeseia sp.
ACGTTGGTGGGCATCACATCCTGCCGATGAAAGCGTTGCAAGCTTTATTGTCCGACTGCGGTTGCGTGGATGTATTGACCTACATCCAAAGCGGCAACGTCGTCTTCAGGCATACAGCATCCAAACCGGCCAGATTGCAGGAATCGATCGCCGAGGAAATCCAGCGACGTTTTTCCTTCAGACCACAGGTGCTTTTGCTGACAGCCGAACAGCTGCTGGCGGCGCAAGAGAGAAATCCGTTCCCTGACGCTGTTAATGAACCAAAAACATTGCACCTGAGTTTCCTGGCCAGTGATCCTGGCGCCGTCAATTGGAATGCGCTCGTCGCCGCGAAAAGCGTTAGCGAGCATTACGAATTGATCGATCGGATTTTCTACCTGCACGCACCGGAGGGAATCGGGCGCTCAAAGCTCGCCGCCAATGTCGAGAGATATCTCGGTGTTGCCGCAACCGGACGCAACTGGAGAACGGTTATCCGGGTATTGGCACTGGTAGACAAAAGCAGAACCTGACGTCGCGAATTGGCCACCAGTAATCGAGTGCCGAGTTGGTGTCCAGGCAGTCGACGCCAGCAGCTTCCGCAACAGAGAGTCCCTGGGACAGGATAGCTACAATCGCCAGTGCGGCTGCTTTGGTTAATTTCATCCACTTTCTCATTGTTATCACGTCAGTTGCCGCGATGAATGTGACTGCGAATGTAGCCAATAAAAACCGGCGACACCACTTTGGGAAACTTGATTCGCCCGATATCTCAGCGGGTTTCGCGCTCACAATCCGTGTCCCAGTAGGGCGTCCCGGCGAAGTAGTCGGCGAGAAAATCAATGAATGCGCGGACGCGATAACTCAGGTGTCGTGTTTGGTGGGTAGACGGCATATGCGGTTGTATCCGGCCAGCGAATATGGGTCAACAAAGGCACCAGTGCACCATCGCATACGAGGCGGTGTGCGATAAAAGTCGGCAGCATGACCACGCCAAGACCGTCCGCGGCCATCTTGCTCAACATTTCACCGCTGTTCGCCGCCATGACCAACCTTGACCTTCGTTCTCTGTTGGGCGCCATTTTGGTCGTACCACGGCCAATGATCTGCATCGTTCAGGTTGCTGTATGTCAGGCAGTGATGGTCCCGAAGCGCATCAGGTGTGTCCGGCGTTCCGTGGCGTTCCAGATATGCAGGACTTGCAGCAACAATAATATGGGAATTGAACAAGCGACGGGCCACCAGCGAGGAGTCAAGCAAAAGACTGATACGAACGGCAACGTCTATGTCGTTCTGGATGAGGTCTACCCGGCGATCGCTCAGGTCAAGATCGAATTGCACTTTGGGGTGCATCTGGCTGAATTTCTCGATAGCCTCAAGGAAAGGGGCAGTGCGACCCGGAGGCGGCCCTGCAACTCACCGTGCTCCTGAGCAACTGCCGATTCGGCCTCATCAAGGTCTGCCAGCAAGCGCGCCGAGTGATCGTAGAAGCTGCGCCCGGTCTCCGTCAGATTCAGCGTTCGCGTCGTTCGTCTGAGCAGTTGTACACCAAGCCGCTCCTCCAGTGCCGAAACCCGGCGGCTCATCGCTGATTTATTGGCGTCCAGGCGATCTGCAGCCGCCGTAAAGCTGCCCGTTTCGACCACCGCATTGAATGCCTGCATATCTTCAAATCTATTCATATTGTTGATAAAAACGCAACAAAGAGATCCAGATAATACTGTTTATCTCCAGAATGACAACATAGATACTGCCCATGAAACAAACACAGGGCGGTCACGCCATAGAACAGGGGACAGATAATGAGCAGTACTTTTCGGCTTTTGAGAATAGATTCCAGCGGGCGAACGAGCGAATCATCGACGCGAACGCTGACGGATGATCTTGTGGATGCGCTTCAAGACCGTCATCACAACATCAATGTGGTTCGGCGTGACCTGGCATCTGGCGTGCCATTTGTCGAACAAGGCTGGATTGACGCGAATTTCACGCCTGAGGAAGACCGTA
>QIHS01000163.1 GCA_003229095.1 Woeseia sp.
TGCGCACGATTCCCTTGATGCTTTTGAAGCCGTACTTCCACGGCACGATCAGGCGCAAGGGCGCGCCGTTTTGATTGGGTAAAACCTCGCCGTAGAGACCAACGGCAAGAATTGGCAGCGGGTTGGTCGCTTCCGCAATCGTCAGCCCCTCGACATACGGCCAGCGCAATGACCGGGATCGTTGACCGGGCATCCTGTCGCGGTCCAGCAGTGTTTCGAACACGACGTACTTCGCGCTCGACAAGGGTTTGAATTGCTTGACGATGTCAGCCAGAGGTATGCCAACCCAGGGAATGACCATCGACCAGGCTTCAACACAGCGCAAGCGGTAAATTCGTTCTTCGAGCGTGTGTGGCTTAAGAAAGTCTTCCAGCGAGAACGTGCCGGTGATTTCCGCGTTGCCTGAGACTTCGACCGACCACGGTCGCGGTTCGAAGTCCTGTGAATTCCTGAACGGATCTTCTTTGCGAACGCCAAACTCGTAGTAGTTGTTGTATGTCGTTGCATCGACATAGCTGTTCGGCGCTTCATCGGTGGAATACTGGCTGGCGACTACGCCATCCAGTTTAGCGCGCGCACCTTCCGGCACGATGGCCGACAGCGCATTGCCCGCGACGACAGAGCCGCCTGCAAGCACCGCGGCGCGCATGAATTTTCGCCGACTCAGGTAGTCATCCTTGCTGGTAATTTCGGATGGGCGTATATCAGCAGGTTTCTTGATCAGCACTTGGCTCTCCGACAGTTTAGACTCAGCTTAACAGACCGGTTGCATGCCGAGATTATTGCGAGGCGGAAATAAGAAAGTGATGGCAGACTAGCGCAGGCGCCTCCCAACACGCGTTATGCAACCGCCTGCTAACGGGGTATACGGGCCATCCCAGGGAACGCTCCGGCCTTAGTCGGCTCAATGGCAGCTATTAGGCTCAATTTGTCGCTAAAATCGCTGAAAATCTGAAAATAGCAGGGAATTAGGCAAAACTTATCGTCATTATCTGACTCCAATAAAGCAAGTTTGCGGGATACCGCTGGCGGGCTTGCCGTCTTGAATCAGGGCCGTCAGGCCCTATATAGGGCTAACGATGATCGGACCAGACATTACAAGAATTGCCAGGAACAGCGAGCCAGCGCTGGCGACCTTGCAGGTCGACATCATCGCGGACCTGGTCTGTCCGTGGAGCTTCCTGGGCAAGAAACGGCTCGATGACGCACTTGCCGCCGTGCACGGTCCCAGCTTGGTCACCTGGCATCCGTTTCAGATTAACCCGGACGAATACATTGCAGCAAAAATTCCAGACCCCAAAAACATTCAGCCTGCGATGGATCGGCTGACGGCGATCGGTAAAGAAGCTGACATAGATTTTCGCTTCGATCTCATCACGCGGGTGCCCAATACCTTGAATGCGCACAGGCTGATGAACTTTGCCGAGACGCAGCGCGCTGATCCGTCAGGCCTGGCCGAAAAGATTCTGAGCGGATTCTTTTCGCACGGACTCGATATCTCAGATCGCGATGTGCTGGTCCAAATTGGCAGCGAGTCGGGGCTTGAGGCGAGTGACATACTGTCCGCGCTGGAGGACGAACGATCCAAAAGTATTGTGTTATCTCAGGAGGCGCGCGTCAGGCACAGCGGCGTAACTGGCGTGCCCGATTTTCTGATCAATAAGCGCTTGTTTGTGATTGGCGCTCAGCGCACAGAAAATCTGATCAACGTATTTGATCGCGTCATGTTCGGCGAAGAAAGCGATCTTCCCGTGGCACCCACTGTTCACTAGTCGCAGGCGAGGGCACTCTCAGGCCGGATAGTTGCGCGCAAGCCAGGCAAGCATTAGCGCATTGAGTTCATCCGGCTTTTCCTGCTGTGTCCAGTGGCCGCA
>QIHS01000202.1 GCA_003229095.1 Woeseia sp.
AGCGAACCTGACGACGACGGACACGTGCCGAATCTCTGTCGCCAGCCACCATATGCACACGATTTCGACCGGCCTCTTTGGCTGCATAACATGCAGAGTCCGCAAGCTGCTGTAATTCGTTGATATCTCCAATCGACCTATCTATGGGCAATCCGCCAATACTGACACCAATGCGATAGGTCTCAGTATCCCAGTGAAACCTGAACTCCTCTATTCCGGCGCGCATTGATTCAGCGATCCGTGTGGCAACTTCTGTTGGACACTCCGAAAGAATGATGCCGAATTCGTCACCGCCGAGTCGCGCTACTTTGTCGTTTGACCGGACACTGTCGAGAAGTATCTCGCTCACTGCCTGCAACAATTGATCACCTGCGCAATGGCCTGATGTATCGTTGACCACTTTGAATTGGTCCAGGTCCATAAACATAAGATAGCTTGGTATGCCCGCACCGGCCCCCCGGTCCCAGGCGCTCTGTAATTCAGTTTCGAAAGCGCGTCGATTCAACAAGCCAGTCAGCTCGTCATAACTTGCCTGGTACTCAAGCTGGCTGGTGAGTTTTAGCGACTCAGTGACTCCACTGTCAGACCTTACCGGCGACAGATTGATAACTGTTTGCAATACATCGCCCGCCGCATTCAAACAGGAATATTTCTTGTCGAGACTGTTTCTGTCCGTTTTGACAAATCGGCGGTAATATTTCTCGAACCGTATCCGATCGTCGCCGTCAACAACGTCCGCGAACTTGATGACATTCGGTAGCGAACGGTCAAGCCAGAACAATTTCTGTAGCGCAGGGTTCGCGTCGAACAGTTGGCCGTCTACGTCAAGCAAACCCATGCCGATTGGTGCGTTCTCGAACGCACGCCGGAAACGGGTTTCGACTTCCGCCCTCGCGGAATCCGATTTCTGTCTTGTCTCAATCTCTTGACACAACTTCCGATTGCTATTCTCAAACTTCTCCTTCGCCTCCTCTATCGATCGCGTTCGATCTTCAACCAGAGCACGTAGCGTCTTGTTAAGCCATTCTATTTTGCGTGTCCTGTAAACCATCGCTGCCCTGAGAATCACCAACACCGCAACTGCCGCAACCAGAATAAACCACAACTGTTGCCAGAAGTGTGGCAACACGGTGAAACGGTGACTCGCATATTCATGACGGTGACTCGCATATTCATGACTCCAGTTTCCGCCTGGATAGCGTGCCCTGACCATGAACTCATAACTGCCTGGTGAAATTCTCGGATAGCTCACACTTCTGTTGGATGTCGCAGATCCCCAGGTATCGTCAGTCCCGATCAACCGGTAGCTATACTCCATGCCTCTCGGATGAAGCAAAGATACCGCTGCGAATTCGACCTGCACTCCCAGCTGTTCTGGTTCAATTTCTTCATTGTCGAGGATCTGCAATTGATCAAGCGCCGTCTCCATTTTCAGAATTGTCGGGTTCGGCTCGACGTACGCCTGCATCGGCAATGAAATGTCCATGCGGCTCGCACCATCCACTGTGCCAATCCACAGGCCGTTTTTGGAGTCAATGAAGGTCGCGTGCACGTTCGTTTCCGTACCGATAAAGCCAACCAGCTGATCGTAGTGTGCGACCCCGCTGACACCCGGAACAAACTGGTAGAG